>JBGUBD010000013.1 GCA_041821185.1 Phycisphaerales bacterium AB-hyl4
ACCATCCGCGACGCAGCATGCTGTTGGGTCTCGACTGCGGAACCGTTTCACCCTCACCCCAGCCCTCTCCCTGGGAGGGAGAGGGAGTGGGAAAACGCGCTGGAAATAACTCGAAACCGTATTAGCCCCGCCGCCCACGGTGGGGCGCCCCTCACTCACCCACGCCATCACCCCCACCCTCACTCACCCGCCACAGCCTCACCCCGCTCAAGCACGGCGATCGCCTGCTCGGCCGTAAACTTGTTCTCGTACAACGCCACGCCCACAATCGCCCCCTGGATCGGCAACTCGCGCAGCGCCGCAAGGTCAGCCAGCGTCCCCACGCCACCCGACGCCACCACCGGCGTGTGCGTCGCCTCGGCGATCGCCCGCGTCGCTTCGATGTTCGGCCCCTTCATCGTCCCATCCGTCGCGATGTCGGTATACACGATCGCCGCCAACGGCCAGTCGCTGACCTGCTGGGCAATCTCCACGGCGCTCATCTGCGTCGTCTGCTCCCAGCCCGACACCGCCAGCATGCCCTTGCGTGCATCGAGCCCGAGCACCAGTCGGCCGCGATAGGTCGGATTGCCCATCAGCCCCTCGAACCAGTTCCACTGCTGCAGCGCTGCCGTGCCGAGGATGACGCGGAACACGCCCGCCTGGAGCAGGCGGTCGATCGCCCCTTCCCGCCGCACGCCGCCGCCGACTTCCACCTTGAGGTTCGTCTCCTGGCAGATCCGCCGAATCACATCGAGGTGGACCACCCGCCCCTCGCGAGCGCCGTCGAGATCCACCACATGCAGCCACGTCGCCCCCGCGGCCTCGAAGTGCTTCGCCTGCTCGACCGGGTCGGCGTGATAGGTGGTCTGCTGGCCGTAGTCGCCCTGCTTTAGCCGAACGACACGGCCGCCGCGAAGATCGATGGCGGGGAATAGGTGCATGCGATAAGGCCTTTCATTCAATAGAAACATCGAGCCGGGCAACATAGAGCAAACCACTCGCGCAGGCAATCACACGCGCGGCACGCCCCCCCCTCGCCCCACGAGATCGCCCGACCGATCACCAGCCCCCGGCGCGACGGGCATCACAAACAGATACGCCAGCAACGCCACAAACAACAACGCCGCCACCGCGACCTTCAGCGCATAAGGCAGCGTCGGCTCGTTGATCTGGCTGAAGCCGCCTTCAATCACCGCCGCGATCACCAGCAGCGTCGCAGCGCCGACGAGGATATGAACCAGCGACGGGCGCATCGCGCGTAGCTGCTGTCGCAACGAGCCGCCATCGAAATTCAGTTGCGCCCGCGCGAGCATGAAGCCCGCGGTGCAGCCGAACAGGATGCAAGGCAACTCGATCGCGCCGTGCGGGCCAATCCATGCCAGAAAGAAAAGCATCTGCTGATCATCGTAATACAGGTAGGCCAGGCTCCCCAGGATGCAGCCGTTGTAGAACAGGACGATCATCGTCCCCACGCCGAACGTCAGCCCCAGCGCGAACGCGAGGATGGTCACGCGGATGTTGTGCGTCATCAACTGTGCCGTAAAGTTTGCATGATCGCCAGCCGTCTGAATCTGCGACACGCCCTCCGCTTCCATCGCCTCCAGGTTCGCCACCCGCTCGGCCGGGCTCTGCTCAAGGTGATAAGGAAACGCGGAGATGAAAACCAGCGACGTGTCCGGGTGAATCATCGTCCCCAGAAAGCCGAACAGCATGCCCGTCAGCATGCCGAGCGTCGCCAGTCCCAGCAGCCGTTTTTCACGTCGCATCAGCGCGGGGAACGTGTGTCGAATGATGCGCCAATACGCGCGAAACGGCTGCACCCGCCGTGGCACGGTCAGTTGCGCGTAAGCTCGGCCGACCAGGTGCTCGAGCGATTCGAGCAGCGCGGGGTTGGCGGTTTGTGTCTGCGCGATATTCAGGTCGCTGGACGTCAGCCGATAAAGTGAAAACAGCTCATCCACCTGCTCGGGAGCGAGCCCGTCCGCCCCCTTTTCTTCAAGCCGGGTCAGCAACACGTCGAGGCGTTCCCATCGCGGGCGTCGCTGGCGGATGAATTGGTTCAGTTCCATAGCTGCTGATTTTGACATCCCGGCCGAGGATGGACAAGATTCACCTGATTCGCCCATTCCCACGAGAGCCGCCGACCGTGCGACAATATCAGATTACCACGCCCGAGCAGGTCCAGTTTCGCTACGAAGTCGCGGGCCTGATGAGCCGGGCGATGGCGTGGGTGGTCGATCAATTGATCCTCTGGGCAGCGCGGCTGGGGTTCGTGTTCGCATTGAGCAGCGCAGGCCAGTTGAGCCTCGCCGCGGTGTTCGTCAGCATTTTCGTGCTCGACTTCGGCTATTACGCCTGGTTCGAGCTGCGCCAGGCCGGGCAGTCGCCGGGCAAACGGCTGCTCGGCTTGCGCGTGATCCCCGCCAGCGGCGCGCAGTTGAGCTTCGCCGACGTGATGATCCGCAACCTGCTTCGCTCGATCGACACGCTGCCCATGATGATGGTGCTCGGCGGCACGGTCGCGTGGATCGACCGCTACCACCGTCGGCTGGGCGATCTCGCCGCCGAGACGCTCGTCGTCCGCGACGTCCGCACCGAGCTGCCCGCCGGCCTGCTCGCCGCAGCATCGCGAGACAACAGCTTCATGCAGGACGCCCGCCTCCGCCAGCGCGTGCTCGGCCGAGTGAGCCGCGAAGAACGCGACCTGCTCTTTGATCTGATGATGCGGCGGGACCAACTCGACCGCGGCCGACGCGAAGCCCTTTTCGCAGAAGCGGCAACCTACTTCCGCCATCGCTACAACCTGCCCGAAGGCCTGGACCATCTCAGCGATGAGCAGACCGTGCTCAACCTCGCCCTGCTGCTGCAAGCCGGCGCGACGACGCTGAACCAGCCGAACACGCAAAAGGCAACGCTTCCCGGCCACAAAACACTGGACGCCGCCGGCTGAACACATTAGCTTGTCTCAGACTCATGCATGCATTCGGGGCCCTTTCCATAAAGGAATCACTGATGAACGATCGCGAAGAGCTGGCCCAGCCAGCAGCGGAGCCGGGGACGTTCGTGCGATGTGATGTGACCGGCGAAGAACTGCCTATCGACGAAACAGTCGTACTGCACGGCTATCGCGTCGGGCCCGCGGGCAAACAAACGCTCATGCAGCGGATGGAAGCCGGCGAAGCACTGCCCGGCGAACTCGTACGCCCCACCGTACTGCGACGGTTCGGCTGCATGTTCGTCGATGGCATTTTGATGTACATCGTCGCAATCGTGATCATGATTCCGGTGTTCGTCATGGCCGGCCTCGGTATGGCGGACATATTCACCGATGAGTATCAAAACCCCGGCGAGATCATCATCACCGGCGTGGCCACGTTGCTGACCACCACCGCCGGCGTGCTCTACTTCACGCTCATGCACGGCTACTACGGCCAGTCCGTGGGCAAGATGGCCGGCCGCGTCAAGCTCGTCAACGAAGATGGCAACCCGATCAGCATGAAGCAGGCCTTCTGGCGCGCGATGATCTACACCGGCATCAACTACCTGCCCGCGCTCGCGATGCTCGCCGCGATGGTCCACGCCATGGTCGCCGAGGCCGCGAGCATGGCGTTGAACCTGGCGGTCGCCGCGTTCTTCATTGTCAACGTGATCTTCGCCCTGCTCGACCGTCAGCAGCAACGTGCCGTGCACGATCGGCTGACCGGCACGCGCGTCGTTCGCATCGAGTAATCGGCCGGAGCCTGCCTGCACATGCAAACCGCTGCCCCGGATCGACCCATCCATTGCCCGCGCTGCTCGGCTGCATTTGACCCGCCGCCATGGGAGCAGCCGCACGCTGCATGCCCCAACTGCAACTGGCAGGGGGAGGCCTACGCCTTTGACCCGCCACCGATGCAGGTCGACGTGCAGCAGGAAGCCCTGCCGGACGACGCGACCTGCGTGCACCATCCCACCAAGCAGGCCGAGACAGTCTGCGCCGGCACGGGCGATTACATCTGCTCGTTGTGCGCAATCGAAACCGGCGGGCAGACGTACAGCGCCGCCTACGTCAACCGCGTGGGCATCGAATCATTGGGCGAACATGTTCGCCGAGACCTGCCTCGGCCGGACCGGGTTATGACCACCATGATCGTGTTGATGTTCGTGCCGTTCTGCTGGTTCATGGCGCCGGTCGCGCTCATCGCCGCGGCGGTGTACTTCGTCAAAATGGTTCAACTGCGACGCGACGATCCCCTTTACCGCCAGTTGGTCGGCATCGGACACGTCGTCACCGGCGCGGTGACGTTCGCGGCGGTGAGCCTGATGATCACAGCGTTCGTCACGTTGATATTCGTCAGTTTCTAAATGCGTACAAACGCTTGGCCGTTGAGAAAGGCAAGCCCATGGGCGTAGATCTGCGATGCACCGGCTGGTTTCACCGGCAAAGCCTCATGCTCGACGAGCACGAGTTGCTCGCGTTCGAACACGAAACAACCAGCGATGCCATCCGCCGATATCGCTACGACCGCCTCGCAAGCCTGATCATCTGGCGGCGACTGCCGTGGGACCGAATGATCACGACAGTCCTGGTCCTCGGCACACCGACAGGCATCGTGATCGGCACGGCCGGCCACACCCCGACCGGCCTGGCCGTCGGGGGGGTGCTGTTCGGCGTGCTGCTGTTGTTCCTCTTCAGGCAGATCATCTACCGCCGAACCTACATTCAACTTGAACGCGACGACGGCCAGACGCGCGTCTACGCCGGCATTCTCGCACCGCGCCGCGTCAACCGCTTCCGCGATCGTCTGCTCGACCATATACGAGCTGCCACGCAATCAACACCGGATATGGACGCGCCGGATGTGGACGCACCGGTTGTGGACGCACCGGATATGAACGCACCGGATACGGATCAGACATGAATCTCGGATGCGCTTGGAAGCCCACGGATTAAATCCGTGGGCGTCAGCTCACCCAATCCTGCCTCGCCCTACAACAACTGCCGACTCTTGATCGACAGGTATTCGTTGATGATCTTCAGTTGCAGGCCCTGCGCGTCCGCTTCCAGCACATGCACCCCCGCCTTGCTCAATGCTCGGCAATGCGCGTTGCGTTCATCCGCCAACTGCCGGGCCGCGAGCACGTCGTACACCTGCTCGCGATCGTCCGCGCCGCCCTCGGCCGTCTGATCCAACAACGGATCACGCAAACTCACCACCACCACCAGATGCCGTCGACTCAACAGCGGCACGAACCGCGCCAGCTCACCGCTTAGCTGCGGGTCGTTCAGACTTGTAAACAGAAAGATCAGCGTGCGATGGTTCTGCCGACGCCTTACTTCGCTCACCAGCGCCGGGTACGACGCGAACACCGGCTGCGGCGAAGCCCACACCAACCCCTCGATCACCTTCTGCACCCCCACTCGGCCAGACGTCGGCTTCAACGACAGATCAACTCGGCTGCCAAATCGCATCAGCCCGATGCGATCGCCCTGCCGGGTTGCCGCGTGCGCCAGCAGCACCGCCGCATCCACCGCACGGTCCAGCACCGTGCCCCCGCCGACCGGCTCACCCATCATCCGCCCGCAATCCACGCACAACAGCACGTCCCGACTGCGCTCCGTCTGATAGACCGTGGTGATCGGCGTCATCCGCCGAGCCGTCGCCTTCCAGTTGATGTCGCGATAATTGTCATCAGGCAGATAGTCGCGAAGTTGATCCAACTCTCGGCCGGCCCCGACCATCCGCTGCGCATGAATGCCGAAATGACGCAGCGCCCGGCTCCGCCGCAGCCGCTCATAAGTCCACAAGCTTTGCAGATCGGGAAAGACCGTCACCTGTTCCGTCCCGCCGGCCGTCCACCGCCGCTTCGCCAGGCCCAACGGCCACGCAGCCTCCACCTCCACCGGCTGAAACGCAATCGGCCCACGCCGCCGCGCGGTGAACGTCAACTCAACCTCGGCCCGCTCGCCCGGCGCGAGCGTCACCTGCGCCCGCCCGCCCACCGCTTCCACATCCGTCGGCCAGACCTGCCGTAATGCAACGACCATCCGCCGCCGCGAGCGGTTTTCAATGCTCACATGCATCGACGTCGGCCGATCGATCTGCACCCGCCGATCCCACCATCGACTCACCCGCACATCCTGCCGACCCAGCCACGCCCCTTCCATCACGCAAGCCAACAGCACCGCCGCGTTGCCCGCCAGCCCGACCCACAGCAGCCCCGGCAAGACCGCCGACGCCAGCAGCACGCCTGCCAACACCACCAGCAACCACAACACGACTCGGCTGGGCACGGTCATCGCGGCACGTCCGTCTGATCGAGGATCTGCTCCTGCACCGAACCCGCATCTTCCCCGCTGACCTCTGCCTCGGCCGACAGCACCAGCCGATGGCCGATCACCGGCGTAAACATCTTCACCACGTCGTCGGGGATCACATAATCCCGACCGCTCAACAGCGCACTCGCCTTGCTCGCCTGAAGCAGATGAATCGCCGCACGCGGGCTCGCCCCCATCAGCAGCAGGTCATGCTCGCGCGTCGCTCGGCAAAGCGTCAGCAGGTAATCCATCACCCCCGGCTCAACCTGCACATCCACCAACTGCCGCTGCATCGCCTGCAACTCCGCCACCGTCATCACCGGCTCGATGCCACGCGCTTCAAGCCGCTCCGGCGCTTCACCGCGATGCACCGCCTGCAGCATGTCGCGCTCCGCATCAACGTCCGGATACGGCACGGGGATCTTCAGTAGAAAACGATCCTGCTGCGCCTCCGGCAGCGGATACGTGCCTTCAAACTCGATCGGGTTCTGCGTTGCGAACACGGTAAACACCGGCGACAACAACTCACGCTCGCCGTCGATCGTCGCATGCCGTTCGCTCATCGCTTCCAGCAGCGCCGCCTGCGTCTTCGCCGGCGCACGGTTGATCTCATCCGCCAGCAGCAGGTCGGTGAAGATCGGCCCCGGCCGCAGCTCGAACGTCTGCGTGTGCAGGTTGTACGTGTTCGTGCCCACAATGTCCGACGGCATCAGGTCAGGCGTAAACTGGATGCGCTTCATACGACAATCCATCGCCATCGCCAGCGCCCGCACCGTCAACGTCTTGGCTGTGCCCGGGCTGCCCTCCAACAGCGCATGCCCGCCGCAAAGCAGCGCAACGCACAACTGGTCGAGCACCGCGCGCTGCCCGTGAATCACCTTCGACAACTGTTCGCGCAGCGACCCGAGTCGGTCGGCCGCGTCCTCCAGCGTGAGCTTTTCTATCACCTGTTCATCCACGCTTGCGTTTCCTTATCAGTTCGTGTGATTCGTTCAACAATGCCGCCAGCTCACGCTCCACCACGTTCGCCTTGCCCGCCGCGCCCGCCTGCATGCGATCCACGATCGCGTCCGCCCGATCGAGCAACGCCAGCATCTGATCGTCCAACGGGTCGATCCGTCGCCCGCCGCGCTCGCGCAATCGCTGCGGTTCACACCGCCACGCCTGCCCCAGTCGACGATACACCTCCGCGACCGTCCGCCGCGTCGTATCCTCCAGCCCCAGCGCTTCACTGTATAGCCGACCCAGCGTCTGCACCTGTTCCACGCTCGACCGACTGCGTGGCGGGCCCGCCAACTCCGCCCGCCAACGCCCGCGCGTCCCCCAGTGATAAACCACCATGATCAACAAAATCTGTCCCACCACCGGCATCAAACCAAACCCGCGGATCAGCCCCATCACCGTGCCGATATGACCCACGCCATGCGACCACTCATCAAATATCACCGGCTGATCACCCAGCAGTTCCAACACAACCGCAAGATTGTCCGCCTGCTCCAATCCATCATTCAGCACCAGCGTCGGCGAACCAACCACCACCAACCGCCCTTCCCCATGCCTCACCTCGCCGACCACGACGCGCTCGCCGCTACGCCATAACGGTGTCCATCTCCCCGCCTCACCATCCGCCTCATCTGTCGACTCATCCGACTCATCCGCCGCATCCGCCGACCAGTACACCGGCCCGCGCAGCATCATTCGCCGATCATCATCTTCATCCACCGACGCCGCCGGCGTTCGCGGTATCGGCTGCTCGCTCGGCAACCCGCCGCGACGCTGATGATGCTCAATCGCCTCGTAACCCTCACCATCCGCCCATGCATCCGTCGGCCGAGGCACGCCCAACTCGCGCATCAACTCCGTGCGATGACGCGTCAACTGCACCACCGTATTCCCCTCAGCAATCCAGTCCGCCATGTGACTCGTCGGCAGCGCGTACACATCACTCCCCACGCTCGTTCGCCGCTCGCGTCGCGGCATCGGCAGCGTCTGCAACAGCACACCGCTCGCCCCATCGTCCAGCCGCGGCCGTTCCAGCAGTGACACCGCCTGCCCGCGTTCCACCAGCAACCGATGCAGCGCCGCCGTGCCGTACGGGTCGTATCGACGTACCGAATACAACGGCGTATGCTCACCGCCACGACTGGCGTACACCGCCAGCTCGTAAAACGCCCATCCCCCAGCCAGCACGACCAGCACCGCCAGCCACAACATCGCCCGCTTACCCATCGGCCGCCTCCCCCGAAATCAGCATGCCCACCCGCTCGCGAATCTGCTCGTAACGCGACCGCTCCGGCAAGTGTTGCCCGTACCACGTCTCATCAAACGTAGCCGTCAGTTCCGCCAGCACCGACCGCTCACGATCCGCGCCCCGATACTGCCGGACGTAAGTCCAGTTCGTGCGATGCCGACGAAAGTCAATCTTCTTCCGCTCATGCAACCCCGACAGCAGCGACAGATAAACCGCTCGATAAGCCAGCCGAAGGTCCCCCTCGCCCGCCAGCCGCTCCGCCTCCCCCATCCATTCCGACCCGCCCGCCGCCAGTGCTTCGCCGCTTTCCAGTGCATCGCGAATTCGCGACCGCCGCACGGGCGTCGCCTGCTCCGCAGCGCTTCGTTCCTGCAACAGCCGCACCACCGTCAACACCACGAACAGCAGCAGCACACCCGCCAGCACCACGCCAAACCAGCGCATCAACGTACCCAATCCCTCGCCCGCCCCTTCGCCGAACCAGCTTCGTGCACGCTGCCGAGCGAACAGCCGGTCGAGCGCATCGCCGATCCACGTCCGCAGGTCGTTCCATTGCTGGCTGAACCAAAGCTCGCTTCGCTCGCCCCCCTGTGCACGCATTTCGCGCCGCTGCCAGCGCGTGAACAGCGGGTCTTCTTTAATCTGCTGAAGATGTGCCCGCGGATCATCTGTCGGGCCGCCCCGCGCCGCCGCATCCACCTCCGCCCCCGCCTTCGCGGACGCGAAGCCCAGCAGCATGATCGCCATCATCAGCAGCGCCGCTAACCTCACGAAGATGCGTCCCCTTCCTGAAGGCGCACCAACCGCCAGTGCAGATCGCTGCCCAGCCGCTTCGCCTGCACATCGTAATACACCAGCACCGCCGCGATCGTCCAGAAAAAATCCATCATCAGCCACACCGCAAACACGCTGCCCATCCACCACACCGGGCTCTCCATCGTCAACGCCAGGTCCGTCGTCTCAATGCCCAGCAAGCTCGGCAGCACCAGCATCACCACAAACCACTGCAACACCATCACGCCCACCAGCAGCACCAGCCCCATCACCACCACCGCCGTCAGCACACGACTCACCCGACCCACCGCGCCACCAAGCCAGCGCAGCAGTTGTCCCGCCGTCGGCAGCGTCCGCTGATCGCCTTCCAGCAGCGCGGGCGTAATAAAACTGCCCAGCAACAACCCCACCACCGGCAGCATGAAAAGAAACAGCCCCCACGTCATCAACGTCGCCGCCACCAGCCGGATGCCCAGCACCCCCGCCCACCGCCGCCGCAGCGACGTCGGCAGCCGACCGCGCAACGACACCTGCACGCGCTGCTGCAACACGCTCAACCACGCCCATCGCCACAACAGGCTCCCCGCAAGCAGCCCCGCCGCCAACGGCAGCGCCGAGCGGTCCTCCGCTGTCACCGCATCGATCGCCACCCACGCCGCCGCTGTCAACGGAATCACCGCGAGCACGTAAATCGGCAACAGCTCACTTCCGCGCTCGCGCACCAGCGCAGCGGCGGCGTCCAACGGCGACAGCGCCGAGCCGCGGCCGAACGGCAACCAAGGCGGCGGCGACGCGTCGGCCATCACACCACCTCCATCTGAAGCATGTCGATCATCAGCCGCAACGCCAGCCAATAGAAAACAAACAACCCGCCCAGCAGCACCGGACTCAGCAGCACCATCGCCACACTCACCACCCGCTCCCTGCCGGTCGCGGCCGACGCCGCCGCCCGCCGAGCCTTCAACTGCTCCAACCCCTCACGCGAATAGTTCACGCCCTCGTAGCGCGTCGAACACTCGGCGCAAATCGGGTTGCTCGTCACCACGCACACGCCAATAGCGCGTCGGCCCGGGTGGTTGTAACAGTGACGCTGAATCGACGCCATCCGACCCACTCCCCGCCTCACCAGGCCATCACCGGCAATCGAACAAAACTCAGATCATGCCCACGTCGGCCGCATTATACGCGATGCCCTCGCCAACCGACCTTCCCAACCTCACCTCATCCGTCCCGACGACGCAGGACCAACACCTTGTCCAGCTCACCATCGCCCAGCGAAACCAGTTGCTCAACGTCATGATGAAAGTTGTACGTCGCCACATGCTCCAGCGTCGGCACGGACGCCAGCAGCCGCCGCAACTGCCTCTCGCTGTAGGTTCGGAAAGTCCACTGCGTTTGATACCGCCGCGTCGCGCCGTCCGCCTGCACCACCAGCCTGCTGCGGACCTGCTGGGCACGCTTGCGACGGTCCGCAGGCCAGGCCTGAACGTTACAAACCACGTCAACCCCATCACGCTGGCCGACCCATCGCTCGCGCGTCCGCCCGCGGTCATCGTAATCCGTCAGATGCAGCCCCAGCACATAAACACCGCCCGGCCGAAGCGACCGTGCCATACGTTGCAAATGGTCGCGCGCCGCCGCCTCGTCAGCCAGATAAAGAAACGTGCTCACCAGACAGTGTGCGAAATCAAACCGCTTGCGATAGTGAAAACGCTCAAGTCGAGCCTGCTTCAACTCACCCGCCACGTTCGCATCATCAAGCCGTCCGCCGGCGAATTCGAGCATCGGCAAGCTCACATCGAAACCGCTTACCTCACACCCCCGCCGACCGAGTTCCGCCATCAACCGACCCGTCCCGCAAGCCGGCTCCAGCACCCGCCCAACCGCCGCGCCGCCGTACCACTCAAATACCGCCTGCAGAAAATCCGCCTCCCGCCGCGTGCCTTCATCAAAAATAATGTCGTAATAAAGCGGCGTCCGGTACCAGTCAGAAGGCTCGTAAGTCGGCATAAAAGTCCAGCACCCTTGCAAACGCAAACAAGCAATCTCAACTCAACCTCAACGCAACCTCCCGACACCCTCAGATATCCGAGCCGGCCGTGTCGTCCTGCAACTGGCGTTCAAACTTCTTGCCCTGGCCCGCGATGTCTTCGGGGCGCGCAACCTCGGGGTTGATCCACTCGATCAGCGCCGCGTAGCCGAGGCTGTCCTCGTCGTCATCGAGATAATCGCTCACGACCGCGAGCACCTTGAACCCCTGCTTGAGCTGAAAGCTCAGCGTCGGGTCACCCAGTTCGCCCGACATGACTTTGGCAACGTAATGCCTCGGCGTCAGCTCGTCCGCGTGACCGTGGTAGCCGCGCAGGCGCGCCCCCGCGCGGATTCGCCGCAGGCCGAGCACGCGACACAGCTCCCGCCGCGCCGCGTAAAGCGCTTTACCAATCCCCTTCCCCTGGTGGTCGGGGTGCACCATGACTTCCGCGCCGTAGAGGGTTCGCCCTTCGGGGTCATGTGTGTCAAACGTACCGCCGCCGGTGAAGTCCATCCACGTATCGCTGGTTTCGTAGTCGTCCCAGAGCAGGATAAGGCTCGCTGCCATGCCGACGACCGCGCCCGAATCGCGATCGACCGCCACGAGTTGGCCCTGCGGAAAAACGCGCAAATGCGACAGCAGCTCTTCAGGCAGCCAGCGTTGCTTGCGCTTCTGGCCGTAGACAAGTCGACTCATCGCGACGATGGGTTCGATGTCCTCCGATCGCGTGTTGCGAACGGTAACGTGGGGATGATTGGCGTTGACCGTCGACAGATTGATGTCGGTACACATAAAAATGCGAATCTCACCTCGCCGCTCCGGAACACCGCGAGGGCCTTGTCGATCGCCCCGCACACTTCGCGCGAGGCTGCCGGGTTCAAAAGTTCAGTCAGCCAGCAGCCGACCCTACAGCCGCACGACTTCCAGCGAAGCGGCGACCTCGGCACTGCTTACGCTGTCGGTCAGTGGCAGCACCGTACCCATCTCCCGGCTCTCTCTGATTCTATCGATGTCGAGCTCGGCAATCACCATGCTTTCCTGATTCGGAATCCCCTCCGCCACAATGCCATCGCGCGCGAACGCGAAATCGCTCGGCGAAAGAATCGACGCCTGCCCATAATTCAACGACACGGCAGGCACTTGCGGCAGCGACCCCACCGTGCCCGAATGAATCACATACATCTGATTCTCAATCGCCCGCGCCGCGGCACAATACCGCACACGCAAAAACCCCTGCCGTTCATCGGTGCACGAAGGCACGATCAGAATGTACGCCCCCTGCCGAGCCGCCGCCCGCGCCAGCTCCGGAAACTCCACGTCGTAACAGATCGTGATCGCCATCTTGCCCAAAGCCGTGTCGAAGACCTTGAACTTGTCGTGTGGCGAGATGCACCACTCTTCCTTCTCAAACCGCGTCATGTGCAGCTTGCCCTGCACGTCCCAATCCCCGTTCGGGCTGAACAGGTAGCATTCGTTATAAACCGTCTCCATGTCCGGCGGATCGACGGCCGGCAGCGTACCGCCAACAATGTAAAGCCCGCTCTCTCGCGCGAGGCCGCGCATGAGTTCGACAATCTCATCTTCCAACGCCGCAAGGTGGCGGATCTGTTCCTTGATCGGCCGATGAATATTGTTGAGCGTGAGCAATTGGCAAGTGAAGTATTCCGGAAACACCAGCAGCGAACACTTGTAGTCCGCCGCCGTCCAGACGAGGGCCGACACCTGGTCGGCAAACTCCTCAAAGCGCTCGACCGGCCGAATGAAATACTGCAAGCTGGCGACGCGGATGCGGTTCATCATTGGTCCTGTCCGTTTCAGTTCAAGGCAAACCACGAAGGCACGAAGGGAAATCGAAAAAAAAGCAAAACCATCTTCTGCCTTCCTTCGTGCTCTCTTCGTGACCTTCGTATCTTCGTGGCAAATCCGTCGATCATTCAGAAAGCTACCGGATCAACTGTCCCCCGGATCGAGCACTGCCATGAACGCTTCCTGCGGGATGTCGACCGTACCGATGCGCTTCATGCGCTCCTTGCCCTTTTTCTGTTTCTCCAGCAACTTGCGTTTACGCGACACGTCGCCGCCGTAGCATTTGGCGGTGACGTTCTTGCGCATCGCCTTGATCGACTCGCGGGCGATGATCTTGCCGCCGATCGCCGCTTGCAGCGGAATCTCGAACATGTGGCGGTCGATCTCTTCCTTCAACCGCTTCAACAGCGATCGCCCGCGAAGGTCGGCCTTGTCCTTATGAACAATCACGGACAGCGCATCCACCGGCGTTCCGTTGATCAGAATGTCCATCTTCACAAGGCTGTCCTTGCGGAAGCCCTTGATGTTGTAATCCATCGTGCCGTAGCCACGCGTGATCGACTTCAGCTTGTCGTAGAAGTCGAAAATGATTTCCGCCAACGGCAGCTCGTACTTGAGAATCTGCCGACTGTCGGAAAGGTACGTCTGGCTGACGTACTGCCCGCGCCGGGTTTCGCACAGCCGCATCAGGTCGCCGATGCAGTCGTTAGGCGTGATGATTTCAATATCGACAATCGGCTCGCGCACCTCCGCGATCTGCGAGGGGTCCGGCAGGTCGGAAGGGTTGGTGATCTGCATGACGCGTTCGCTGTTCTGCGACGCAGCGCCGGTCTTGACCACCTCATACGTGACGGTCGGCGCGGTCTGGACAATGCCGACATTGCCTTCGCGCTCAAGCCTTTCCTGAATGATGTCCATGTGGAGCATGCCCAGGAAGCCGCAGCGGAAGCCGAAGCCCAGCGCTTCGCTGGATGTTGGCTGATAGGTGAAGCTCGCATCATTGAGGTGCAGCCGGTCGATGGCGTCGCGCAGCTCGTCGAACTTCGTATCGCCTGACGGGTAGAAGTCGCAGAAGACCATCTGCTGCGGCTCGCGGTAGCCGGGCAGGGGCTCGGGGGCGGGGTCGGTGTCGCGGGTGATGGTGTCGCCGATGTTGACGTCGTCGAGCGTCTTGATGTTGGCGACCATGTAACCGACTTCGCCGGCTTCGATCGGCTGCTTGTAGCTGGTCATCTTCGGCGTGAACTTGCCGATGTCGACGATGGGGAAGACTCGGCCGGTGCCCATCATGCGGATGCGGTCGCCGACCTGCAGCTTGCCGTTCATCATACGGAAGTAGGTGATCACGCCGCGATAGTCGTCATACTCGCTGTCGAAGATGAGCGCCTGCGTTTTGGCTTCGGTCTTACCCTTGGGGCCGGGCAGCCGATCGCAGATGGCGGCCAGCAGTTCGCCGATGCCCTGTCCGGTCTTGGCGGAGGTGAAGATGCAGTCGTCCGCCGGGATGCCGAGCGTCTGCTCCATCTCCAGCGCGATCTCCTCCGGCCGGGCGCTGGGCAGATCGATCTTGTTGATGACGGGAATGATTTCAAGGTCGGCTTCGATGGCCATGTACGCATTGGCGACCGTCTGCGCCTCGACGCCCTGCGATGCGTCGACGACGAGGATCGCCCCTTCGCACGCGAGCAGGGCGCGCGAGACTTCGTAATGGAAGTCAACGTGGCCGGGCGTGTCGATGAAGTTCAGCAGGAAGTCGTCGCCGTTGTGCACATGCTTGACCGACACCGCGGAGGCCTTGATGGTGATGCCTCGCTCGCGTTCGAGGTCCATATCGTCGAGCGTCTGCTCGCGGGCCTCGCGGTCGGTGACGGCGCCGGTGAACTGGAGCATGCGGTCGGCGAGCGTGCTCTTGCCGTGGTCAATATGCGCGATAATACAGAAGTTGCGGATGTTCATGCGTAGCGGTCGTTAAGGTTCGGGGGCCCATGGTCCGGGGAGACGCCTATTCTAGCACGTTAGCCGCGAAGCGCCGCGGAGCGCGTTTCGTGGATAACACCCAACCCGACGCGCTCCGCGGCGCTTCACGGCTAACCCTGCGCGGGCCCCCAACTTGACGCCACTGCACATACCCGCTGAAATGACCCACCACGACACCCAACCATGACCAGCACACCCCCCGACCAGCCCGACGCCGACCCGGCCCGCCCGGACACGGCCGCCCCCGCCCCGCGCTATCGCCGCGCCCTGCTGAAAATCTCCGGCGAAGCGTTTTCCAAGCCTGGCAACTTCGGCATCGACGGCGATGAACTGGACATCATCGCCCGCGAGATCGCCGACGCCGCGAAAGTCGGCACGCAACTGGCGGTCGTCGTGGGCGGCGGCAACATCATCCGCGGCGCCCAACTCGCCCAGGCCGGCCACATCCAGCAGGCCACCGCCGACTACATGGGCATGCTCGGCACGGCCCTCAACGGACTCGCCCTCAAGGAAGCGTTGGAAAACCTCGGCCAGCCGGCCCGCGTGCTCAGTGCCCTGAATCTCTCCTCCGTCGCCGAGACGTTCATCCGCGGCCGAGCGATTCGCCACCTTGAAAAGGGCCGCGTCGTCATCTTCGTCGCCGGCACGGGCAACCCGTTCTTCACCACAGACTCGGCCGCGAGCCTCCGCGCCGCGGAGATCGGCGCGGACGTCCTGCTCAAAGCCACCAAGGTCGACGGCATCTACGATCGTGACCCGCACAAGCACAGCGACGCGAAACGCTACGACCGCCTGACCTTCCGCGAAGCCATCGAACAGCAGCTCAAGATCATGGACATCACCGCTTTCAGCATGTGCATGGACCGCAACATTCCCGTGGTGGTGTTCAACATGAAAGAGCCCGGCCACATCGCGGAAGTCGTGCGAGGCATGAATCACGGCACGCGCGTGGAGATGGATTGAGAATTGCTGATTGCTGATTTCTAATCGCTGATTTAAGACCAAGCCCAACGCGAGCATTCACCAACTTCAGCAATCAGCAATCAGCAATTAGAAATTAGCAATTCCCCACAGGGAGCGAAGCGACTATGGACCTTGACGAAATTCTGTTGGAAGCTGAAGAGGCGATGGACAAAGCCCTTGATTACCTCAAGGGCGAGCTGCGCGGCGTACGCACCGGCCGGGCGTCCACCGGGCTCGTGGACTACATCAAGGTCGAATACTACGGCTCGCCGACCGACCTGCGCCAGTTGGCCATCATCAGCGTGCCCGAGCCGACGCAACTGCTGATCAAGCCGTTCGACGCGACCAGCTCGGGCGAGATCGTCAAGGCCATCGAAAAGTCGGGCCTTGGCCTGAATCCCGTCAATGAAGGCAAGCAGATCCGCCTGTCGCTGCCGGCTTTGAGCGGCGAGCGTCGGCAGCAGCTCGTCGCGAGCGTCAAGCAGATGGGCGAGCAGGCCAAGGTAACCATCCGCAACGCCCGCCGCGATGCGAACAAGCACATCGACCAGGCCGGCAAGGACAAGTCCAACCCCGTGCCCGAAGACGCCGTGGACGCAACCAAGGACGACGTGCAGGAACTGACCAAGAAGTACGAAGGCCAGGTCGATCAGGCGGTGGAGGCGAAGGTCAAAGAGGTGCAGGAAATCTGACGCCGTCTACCGGGAGATGCGGTGGGTTGATAATGCCTTTCCGCTGGGCTCACCGCGTCCGATCGGGTAGGATGATCGCTGTACACTGACGGCTGAATGCCTGGCTCGGGGCCTATGGATCGGGCAGGCCAGGCTGGCGATTCCAATCGGCAAACGGTGAGTGATCAACATGGGCGACGACCGACAGCGGCGAGGCCGACCATGGGGCGCATGCGTTCGTGGCGCGGTATCGCTCACGCTGATGCTTATCGTATGGGCGGGCGTGACCGCCTCGGCCGTCGCTGACGACCGCGCCGCCCGAGCAGCACGACTCGAAACGGCGATTGAACAGCTCAAGGCCGAGGCCGAGCAACTCGACCAACTTGAAGCGCCATCCACACGCCCCGTCTTCCGTCGGCCGCACCCGGCACTGCGCGGCTGGGGCGCGGAAGCAGGCCCGGTCGTGCTCGAACGACTGCAAGGCTCGTTCACCGGCAACGAACATCGCGACGCGTACATCCGCTGGCATCTCATGCCCCCGGTGCGCGACATGCTTCGCGAAGCGTACGACACGTTCAACAACACAGGCGAACACCAGCTGCCCGACGGCGTGATCCGCAACCTGCGAAATCTCACACAGCGCCTGCCTTCGCCTTTGCAGATACCTCGGCTGGAGGAGTATCGCTGGGAGCCGGAAGACCTCGGCCAGGAGTATCGCCGACTGTGGTCCGAGTCGCGCATCACCGTCGGCATCCCCCCATTCGGCGATCACTACTACGGCCGCGCGGCGCTGGAACGGGCGTCCGACGACCAGCGACGCACGCTCGAACCGATCGTCGCTCGCATGGAAGAGCTGCGCGCCCGGCTGGAGCGCGTCCGCGATCGGCAGGCCGAGGTCTACAACGAACGCGTTCGACAGGTCAACTCGATCGTGCGCGATTTTCGCGGCGACGTGATCTATGCCCTCATCCAGTCAGGCGACGCCGACCTGATGGGGATGGTCATTGATGAAATCAGTCGACAGGTCGGCAACCAGCAGTACATCGGCATCGACCTGATGGAGTACATGTACTACGCCATGCTCGACGGCTATCTCGCGCTCTACGGCGCGGAAGACCTCCGCCGCGCCAGCCGAAACCTGGAGCGCATGGCCCGGCAGTACGATTCGTTCCGCATCTACCGCTTCGGCGAAGAAGACCCGCCGTGGTACATGGCCCGCCCGCGCCGCAACGCCGCGGACATGGCGTTCCACCTGATCCACGTGTTTCAGGACCCCGCCGTGCTCTCGCTGTTCCAGTACGAAGCCACCGCTCGGCCGCGTGAGCAGCCCTTCCGCCCGAGCAACTTCGTCTTCACTGCCGACAACTTTACCGAGCGCGATGTGCACGTCGCGATCGGCCGTGTGCTCGAAGCGCTGCAAAACCCGCGTCGGCCGGAGCTTCAGCCGCCTTACATGCTCGACGAGGAGGAGCGCCTGCGTCGGCGGGTGCAGCGGCACGACAACCGACATGACGTGATTCACGAAGTGGGCAACCACGCCGTCGCCGCTTGGGCCATGCTCGCCGCGGGCGAAAGCTACCAGCAGCCGAGCCTGCTCAAGCGGATCAACTGGGTGCTCAGCGGCGAGCCGCCGTTCACCTACGACCGCGGCATGCGGCTGCAGATGCTTTCACACATGCCCGGCCGAGTGTTTCAGCCCTGGGTCCACCGCGACCGTGTCATGCTCGAACGCGGCCTGTCGGAAGAGACCGGCAACTGGGGACGGCACTCCGGCCTGCGCGAACCCGACGGATGGGGCGATCATGCCAGCGGCGCCTACGGCATGCTCGGCCTGTCGGGGGCACATCGCGCAGGAGCCGACATCGAAAACAACACCTGGCGGCTCGTCGATGCCCACTGGCGACGCACTCAGCAACAAACCGCCAACGACCAGCCCGCCGGCTGGGCGCTGGGCATGTTCAACGTCGAGCTGAGCAACGCCGAGCGACGCCGAATCGAACGCATTCCCAACCACAATCGCGTCACCGGCCCGATGACCGCCGCGGGCGTCTTCGCCCTCAGCCTCACTGAACATCAGCTCAGCAACACCCGCCACGCCCCGACCAGCAACGGCGCGATGTCCACCGAGCTGCGCAAAGGCATCGCCTGGCTCGACGCCAACTTCCGCCTCGACGACCCCAACGCCGAGGACTGGTACTACTACATGTGGACCATCCAGCGCGTCGGCCAGATCACCGGCCATCGACGCTTCGGCGGCGTCGACTGGTTCCGCGATGTCACCGCCGAGATGCTCAACCGACAAGGCCGTGACGGACTCTGGCGTGACCCGTCCGGCCAGCTCGGACCACTCATGCCCAGCAGCTTCGCCCTGCTCTACCTCTCCACCATCAACACCCCGGTCGCCGTCGGCAAGCTCAAATTCGACGGCCCGTGGAACAACCGCCCGCACGATATCTGGAACTTCAGCGAATACGCCACCGACTGGTACGAACACGACACGACCTGGCAGATCGTCGAGCCCACCGCGCCGATCTCACACATGGTCGAGTCGCCCATTCTCTACCTTTCCAGCAACGCCCGATTCAGCTTCTCCGACGCGGAAGTCCAAAACCTGCGCGAGTACATCGACGCCGGCGGCATGCTGCTGATCAATCAGGAAGGCGGCGGCGGCCAGGCGTTCAACCAAAGCCTCCGCGAGCTGCGCGAACGCCTGCTGCCCGGCCGCGAGTTCGAACCGCTCGACGCCGGCCATCCGCTGATGACGATCAACAAGCACCTCACCGGCCGAACCAGCGTGCAGGCGATCGCCAACGACATCCGGCCGCTCGTGCTCTACTTCAACCGCGACCTCGGCGACGGCCTACAGAAAAACGAACGCGACCGCTCCGACAGCTTCGCCCTGCTCTCGAACACCTATCTCTACACCGTCGGCCTCAACGCCCGCCGATCGCGCCTCGACCGCACGTACATTCAACCCCACCCCGATGCACGCCCCACCCGCCAGCTCGCCGCCGCCCGCATCCGACACGGCGGGCAGTATGACCCCGAGCCCGGCGCGCTCAGCCAACTCCAAACGCTGCTCGCCAATGAGCATGATGTCGACTTCCGCTATGAAACCGTCTCACCCACCGAGCTCAGCGGGCAGCAACTCGCCCTGCTGACCACCACCGGGGAGATCGACATGAGCGACGAAGAAGTTGACGCCCTGCGCGACTGGGTCGACGCCGGCGGCACGCTCTGGATCGACGCCGCCTCCGGCTCACGCGAAGCGTCCGACGGCGTGCAGGCCCTCGTACGCCGACTCGCACCTGGCCGTACCGGCACACGCCTCGCCTCCCGCGATCGCATCATCAGCGGACAGGATCTCAACAGCGGCCACGACAACCGCCGCGTCACCTACCGCCCCTATCTGCTCATCCAGACCGGCGGCTCCACCACACCCCGTCTGCACCAGATCCGCATCGACGACCGCCCCGCCATCGTCTTCTCCACCGAAGACCTCACCGCCGGCCTCGCCGGGCTCAACCACTGGGGGATCTACGGCTACAGCGTCGAGTCCGCCCGCAACCTCATGGTCAACGGCGTGCTCGATGTCCTCCAACGCGAATAGCCCGCCACAGCCCGCCCCTGCACCCGGCTGCAAAACCTCCTAAAATGGGTCGACTATGACCCGCACCGACACCCTTGCACAAGCACTGAACATCGACGCCGTCGTTGAAGGCAAAGCCCGCCTCAGCTTCGCCGACGCCCTGCGCCTCTACCACGAAGCCCCGCTGCACGACCTCGGCCGATGGGCCAACGCCGTCGCCGAGCGCATTCACGGCACGGAGGTCCGCACGTACGTCATCGACCGCAACATCAACTACACCAACGTCTGCACCGCCCGCTGCACGTTCTGCGCCTTCAAGCGCCGCGGCGACGAAGACGACGCCTACACGCTCGACCGCGAAACCTTGCATCGCAAGATCGCCGAGCTCGTCGCCATCGGCGGCACGCAGATCCTCCTCCAGGGCGGCATGAACCCCGACCTGCCCATTGAGTTCTACGAAGAAATGCTCCGCGCGATGAAGGCCGACTTCCCGCAGGTGCACATCCACGGCTTCAGCCCGCCGGAGATTACCGAACTCGTCGCCATCGCCGAGATCGACGGCTTCCCCACCACCGCACCGCGCCGCTCCGGCGAGCTGCCGCAGGACGTGTGGGAAGCCAAATGCGAAGCGATCATCAAACGCCTCATGGCGGCCGGCCTCGACTCCCTGCCCGGCGGCGGCGGTGAGATCTTCGCCGACCACGTCCGCCGACGCACCGGCCAGGGCAAAGCCAGCGCCGAACACTGGCTCACCGTCATGCGCCTCTGCCACAAGCTCGGCCTGCACACCAGCGCCACCATGATGTTCGGCCACATCGAGGGCATCGCCGACCGCATCGACCACATGCAACGCCTACGCGATGCACAGGACCAGGCCATCAACCACAACTGGCCCGCGCGATACGTCAGCTTCATCTCGTGGCCGTTCCAGCGCGAAAACACACCGCTCGGCCGACTGCCGGAGTATGACGTCGAATCGGACGAACCCTTCGCCGGCGACGTGCTCGCCGAAAAGGTCTACGCCGGCGAAGTCGACGGCATGGCCAAGGCGGCCTGCGACGCGGCCGTGCCCGAGGCCGGCAAGATCGTCCGCCGTGCCAGTGCGAACGAATACCTGCGCATGCAGGCGATCAGCCGACTGTTCCTCGACAACTTCCACTCCATCGGCAGCTCATGGGTCACAATGGGCCCGAAGATCGGCCAGATGGGCCTCTACTTCGGCGCCAGCGACATGGGCAGCGTCATGATGGAGGAAAACGTTGTCTCCGCCGCGGGCACGACCTACTGCCTCAACGAAGAAGTGCTCTGCCACCTCATCCGCGACGCCGGCTACACCCCGGCCCAGCGCGACAACCGTTACAACGTCATCAAGCTTCACAACACCAACACCGCCCCCGACCGCAAAGTCACCGACTGGTCCCAACACCGCGCGAAAAAGCTGCACATCGAAAGCACCCCCTGTGACAGCAACGAACCGGACAACAACACCCCCATCACCCTCACAATCAACCGCTAATAAAGCCCACGGATGGCAATCCGTGGGTCCGGTGTCCCCTCCCAAAACGATACCCCCATGACCACCCTCTCCGTCAACGTCAACAAGATCGCCCTCCTGCGCAACACACGAACCGGCGAGACACCCGATGTGCTGAGGCTTTCGCGCCTCGCTCTCGAAGCCGGGGCCCATGGCATCACCGTGCACCCGCGCCCGGACGAGCGGCACATTCGCCGATACGACGTCACCCATCTTGCTGCCATGCTGCACGAACCCGCGTGGGCGGATCGCGAATTCAACATCGAAGGCAATCCCTTCCTCGGCGCGTACGTGGAGCTTTGTCGCGAAGCCAAGCCGGACCAGTGCACGCTCGTCCCCGACTCGCCCGACCAGCGGACGTCCGACCACGGCTGGCAGCTTGCCGATGACACCGAGATCAAGCAGGTGACCACAGCCGTGGCGGAGCTCAAGGCCATCGGCAGCCGGGTGAGCCTGTTCATGGACCCGGACCCCGCCGCCATCGAGCGCGTGCCGCAGACCGGCGCCGACCGCATCGAGCTTTACACCGAAGCCTACGCCGACGCGATGGCAGGCGGGCTCGATACCGCGTCAGCCCAGGCGGTGCATCGCCAGTACGCCGACGCCGCGGCATTGGCCCAGCAACTCGGCCTCGGCGTCAACGGCGGCCACGACCTGAACCTGCACAACCTCGCCCGCTTCCTCACCATCCCCGACATCCTCGAAGTCTCCATAGGCCACGCCCTCATCGCAGACGCCTTGGAGCTTGGCCTGGCCGAAACGGTCCGCGCCTACCTGGCGCTGCTGCCGACAAGTTGATTCTCATGTCTTGCGATGGCATCACCGCCTGGCGTTCAACGTCAGCGTGCATAATTATTTCGCAAATGCCGCTTTCAGCATGGCCAATCCCATCTGCCTGACGTATAGGTAATGTGCCCTGCGTACGGCCGGGGAATAACCCGACCCACCGGGGAACCGCCCCCCCCCACACCATTGGATGCCAGGCATGGCTTTTGGACCACGATTTAACTTCGCAAGCATGTTTAAACGCCACGTGCCGCTGCTCGTGGGTCTGCTGAGCATCACCGCGACGCTCGCCGCAACGGTGCAGTTGGACACCACCATCCGCCAGCGCGACGAACTGCGCGTGGATGCGTGGGTCGAAAAGACCCACGACAATGCCCACGAACGAATCTACAACCACGCCAACATGCTCCGCGGACTTCGCGGCCTGTTTATCTCCAGCGAACACGTCTCCGTAATCGAGTTCGATCGCTTCGTCGACAGCATGGGGCTAGCCGAGCGTTACCCCGCGGTCCTCGGCGTGGGCTTCGCGATTGAAGTTTCACCGGACGACCTCGACCAGGCCTTGAAACTGCTGCGAAAACGCAACCCCTCCCTCGACATCTGGCCCGCCCGTTCGCCCGCCGACCTCACTGGAACAACGCACCCGACAATCTACTACCGTTCCGTTCGACCGGATGGCGATGATCTCACGGGCTTCGACATCGGCGCGACCTCCGTCGGCCGCGCCGCGATGCGGCGCAGTCAAACAACGTTCGACACCGCCACCTTAGGTGATCGCCTTGAGATCCCACGCACCAGGCCCCTCGCCACCGCCACGGATTCGCCGTTGCCCAACCCCGACAGCCGTCAGTTCGCCTTGTACCTGCCCGTCTTCCACGACGACCTGTTCGCCGGCCGAGAGACCGGCGACGAAAGCGAAGTCATCGGCTATCTGTACATGGTGATCGATACCGACATCTATTGGGACAACATCTTCCACCCGCTCTCCAAGCGATACTTCGACATCTACGTCTACAACGGCCTGCTGCTGAACCCCGCCTCGCTCGAGTTCACCAACGGTAGTCCGGTACCACCGCGCTCGGGGGCCGCCGCGCCGCGATACGAACGAACCGCCACGGTGGAACTCGCCGGTCGGCCGTGGACGCTGCTGTTCCAGTCCAAGCCTGGCTTTGAAGCGTTGTCCACCCGGACGATCGTCGTGCCCACGACCTTCGGCGCGGGCCTGCTCGCCAGCCTTGTGCTGTTCGTGCTCGCTCGATCACAGACGTTGGCATGGGTCACCGCGCGCGAAGCCAACGAAGAGTTGCAGCGATCCGAACAACGACTGCGAAACATGAACGAAACGCTTGAGCAGCGCGTCGCCGATCGCACCGCCATCGCCGAACGCCGGGCCGCGCAGGTCCGTCGCCTTGCCGCCGAGGTGACCCACATCGAGCAGCGCGAACGTCGGCGACTCGCCCGCACGTTGCATGATCATCTCCAGCAACTGCTCGTCGCCGCGCGGATGCGATTACAGATCATGCACTCCGCGTCGAACGACGATGAGCTTCAAACCACAAGCACCGAACTCGACCAGCTCCTGCAGGACGCGATCCAGGCGTCGCGCTCGCTGACGATCGAACTCAGCCCGCCCATCCTGCACGAGTCCGGCCTCGTCACCTGCCTCGAATGGTTGGCCCGCCATATTCGCCAGCAACATCACCTGCACGTGGCCATAGAAGTTGATGGCGACGCCGAAACGATCGACGCTCTGGTGAGCTGCAATGTGAAGATCATGCTCTTCGAGTCGACGCGCGAAGCGTTGTTGAATGTGGTCAAGTACGCCGGCGTCAGCGAAGCTCAACTGCAACTGCGGCATGACCCCACAGCGCAGACGCTCGAGTTGACGATCGCGGACGAAGGCGTCGGCTTCGAGGCCGACAAACTCGCCCTTCGCGGCAATGCCGTCGAACGCTTCGGCCTGTTCAGCATCCGCGAACGCCTCGAACTGCTCGACGGCCAGTTCGCCATCAACAGCGCCCCAGGCCAAGGCACGCGCGTCACGCTCCGCCTCCCCACGCCGCCCCCTCCACCCCCGACACCAACACCAACGCCTTAGTTCAACTACCCACCCTCACACCGACCACATTTAGCGCGCGGTGCTCGCACCGCGCGCCCCGTCACACCGCGCATCAGCCCTTCACATCAAACCGGAACAGCCGTTTCTTCCCAACCCGCATCAGCACATAGCCATCCTGCACGTCCTCAGCCGTCACCGTCCGCATCGCGTCGGCCACTTTCTCATCATGCAACCGCACGCCCCCGCCCTGCACCAGCCGACGCGCTTCGCCGTTGGACTTCGCCAGCCCCGCCCGCACCATCAGCGCGAGCAACCCCACGCCCTCGCTTAACTCGCTGGCGGGCAACTCGGCGTGCGGGATCGCATCGCCTGTCACATCCTTCGCCTCGCCGAACGCCTTGCGTGCATCGTCGCGCGCCTTCGCCGCTTCCGCTTCGCCGTGGATCAGCTTCGTCGCTTCGTACGCGAGCACTTCCTTCGATGCGTTCAGCTCCACGCCTTCACGCGACGCCAGCTCGCGCACCTCGTCCGTCGGCAGAAACGTAAAGAAGCCAAGATACTTGCCCACATCCGCGTCAGTCGTGTTGCGGAAAAACTGGTAGAACTCGTAAGGCGACGTCCGCTTCGGGTCCAGCCAGACCGTGCCCGCCTCCGTCTTGCCGAACTTGCCCCCATCCGCCCGCGTGACCAGCGGCAGCGTCAGCCCCGCAAGCTCCGCGCCGGCCAGCCGACGCCCAAGCTCGATGCCCATCACGATATTGCCCCACTGATCCTGCCCGCCGAACTGAAGCGTACAGCCGTGCTCGCGATGCAGGTGCAGAAAGTCATACGCCTGCATGATCATGTAGCTGAATTCCAGGTACGTGATCCCGCCGCCGGACTCTAACCGCCCCTTCACCGACTCCATGCTCAGCATGCGGTTGACCGAAAAGTGCGCACCGATTTCGCGCAACATTTCGATCCACCCCTTGCCCGCCAGCCAGTCGGCGTTGTTCACCATCACCGCCCCGGTCGGCGAGTCGTCAAAGCTCAGCAGCCGACCGATCTGTGCACCGATCGCCTGCCCGTTCGCTTCGATCTGCTCGCGCGTGAGCATCTGCCTGGCTTCGGTCTTGCCCGACGGGTCGCCCACCATCGCGGTCGCCCCGCCGATGACCACGATCGGCTTATGCCCGCACCGTTGCAGATGCGCCAGCCCCATCACCGGCAACAGATGCCCCACATGCAGGCTGTCCGCCGTCGGATCAAACCCGTTGTACGCCACCTGCGGCGACTGAAGCCGCTGGCGAATGTTCTCATCCGTGCTCTGCGCAAGCATCCCCCGCTCAGCCAGCACATCGTAAAGATTGGCAGTGATCGTCATCGTCATAGCCCACCAAGTATAACCACCCAACCCACACCCACCACCCCCACACTCTCCCACACCCCTCGCCCCATTAAAGCCCACGGATTGCATCCGTGGGTCCCCCCTCCCCCAAACCTGAAACCACAAACCAAAAACCAGATACCCCCACACCATGCGCACCCCCACGCCGCCCCACCCCATGATGATGAACAAGTGATCGGCCACCCGGAACCGCCCCGCAGCGCGTGCAGGTGCACCCCGTGCACGGACAGGCTCACGCGCATCAAACCGGAGCGTTCCCACCTGCCGACTCGACCGGGACCACCTGCCAAACAACAGGTGGCTTGGTGCATCCTCTACCTGTCCGGACCCGGTGCACCGCGACCCCAGGCTCTCCCGCCCTCACTCGGCAGTCGCCAGCAACTTGTTTGATGTGTTGCAACCCCACGCCCCGGCGCGACCCCCGTCGCGCCGGCGGCCTTTCACATGCCCATCGCCCCCCCATCAAAGCCCACGGATGGCATCCGTGGGTTCCCCGCCCCCTACCGTCCCAACCGAACAATCTCTCGATAATTCTCACGGAAGAACAATGTCCACCGCAGCCGTGCATCCAGCAGCCGATCCGCATTCGCCGACCCGCCATAGTTGGCGCGAAGCCCCGCGCCGAACGCCTCAAGCGTCGCCACCACCTCGTCGTGCTGCTCGTGCGTTTCGTCCTCCATCACCGCCTGCCACGAATCCGCCAGCTCATCGCTCTGCCAGACAAGCATCAACTCCTCCGGCAGCCGATCGAACAACTCAAGCATCCTCCCCCGATTCGGATGATCGCGTGGCGTCCGCTGAATCGTACGCCACGCCGCGACAAGATCGTTGTGAATATCAATCGCCATCGCATGCGCCACCGGCGCCACCATCCCGTAATAATCCGGCGTGCCCGCAGGCAACGGCCGAGCCGTGCCGAACGGATCGATCTCCGGGTCCGTCCAGTACGCACGCTCATCATCGGTATACATGCTTCGACGCGCCGGCTGCCGACGCAGCTCAAACCGCACCGGCCCGTCAAACGCCCCCAACTCACGCTGCCACAACCGCTGCGCCCTCGGCGTAAGCAGCCACGCAACGAACTCCTGAGCCAACGCATGATGCGGTGCACCGCGAAGAATCGCGATCGGGTCCGCCGTCGTCGCCGTCATGTACTGCGGGTCGACATACCCCAGCCGATCCTCGCCAAGCTGGTTGATCGCCCCGGCCTGAAACCGCCCGTAAAAGTCGATCGCCATCCCCGCCGCCGCCTCGCCTGCCGACACGTCCGTCGGCACCTTGCCCGCGCTCGACGTGAAGTACCGCGCGTTGGCGAACACCCGCCGCAGCAACGCCCAGCCTTCCGTCCAACCCGATCGGCGAAGAATCACGTTATACGTCGCCGCGATCGAGCCCGAATGCCCCGGGTCCGCAAGCGCTACCCATCCCTGATACGACGGGTCTGTCAGGTCCGCCCACGTGCTCGGCTCATCCAACGACAACATGCCCAACAAGTCGCGGTTGTAAACAATGCCGAAGCTCGCCATCGCCGGCCCCACCCAGTAAAGCTCCGGGTGATACAGCCGCTCACCACCAATGGTCGGCTCAGGGTACACCGCCTCCAACATGCCCTCCGGCAACTCGATCGGCACGACCAGCGGCAAATCAAACGTCTCGCCATCACGCGTCACACGGATGCCGCGAGCAAGCTGGTTGTGCTCGAAATCACCGCCGCCGAAAAACAGGTCCGCCCCAATGCCCTGCTCTTCACGCCCCTCCGCCGCAGCCGCCTCGAACTGACTGAAGACCGTCCGCCGCAACTCGCTCGTCCCGCCGCTCACCCGCCAGTCAAACCGCACGGGCGATCGCCCCTGCTCCACCCGCCACGCATTAAACGCCCGACTCACCTCAAAGCGAATCTGCTCGTTATGCGGGCTCACGATAATCAACCTCGCCGCATCATCACCCGCCGCCTCGTCGCCCGTATCCGCAGCGCCTGGCCGAAGCACAAACGGCACACCCACCACCAGCACCAGCAGCGCAACAATAACAATCTTGCTCAAGTGTTCCCGCATCGCACCTTTCCAGTGACCCCACCCACACGAAGCCCACAGCGTCACGCTGTGGGTTTCCGCTCCAACACCACCTCCCGCGCCGCCTTCTCCATCAACTCTCCCGCATGCGCAATCGACTCACTCGTCGGCAGCCCCTCGCCAATCACACGACAGCCCGCCAACCCCATCGCCATCGCACGCTCAACCTCTTCCGCCGCCCCCACCAACGCAACCGTCGCGATCCCCTGCCGCTTCGCCGCCGCCATCACCGCCATCACCGCCTTACCCGACAGGCTTTGCCCATCGAGCTTGCCTTCACCCGTCAGACAAAGGTCGCTACCGCGCACGCGTTGCTCGAAGCCGACCGTTTCGAGCACCAGCTCCGCGCCGCGTCGCAGCTCACCGCCGAGCATCGCCACCGCGCCGCCGCCGAGTCCGCCCGCAGCGCCCGCGCCCGGCATGTCGCGTATGTCCGCTTGCCCCGCCTGCTCCACGCAATTCGCAACGTTCGCCAGCCCCGCGTCAAGCTCGTTGACCTGCTGCTCGCTCGCACCTTTTTGCGGCCCGTACACCGCCGCCGCACCGCTTGGTCCGGTGAGCGGATTGGTCACGTCACAGGCAATCAGCAGTTCAACCTTATCAAGCCGACGGTCGCGCGCCATCAGATCGATATGCTCAATACGATCAAGCATCCCGCCGGTGATCGGCTCGTCGATCGGCCGACCTTCCGCGTCAAAAAACCGCACGCCCAACGCCATCGCCGCGCCGCACCCAGCGTCCGTCGTCGCGCTGCCGCCGATGCCCAGCACAATTCGCTGCACGCCCGCCTCCAGCGCCGCCAACACCAACTCGCCCGTGCCATATGTCGTCGTCCGCGTCGGGTCGCGCTGCTCGCCCGGCACGAGTGGCAGGCCCGACGCCGCCGCCATCTCGATCACCGCCGTCTTCGGTTGGCCCGGCAATGCACCGAGCACGCCCCACGTCGCATCGATCGGCGAGCCCAACGGCCCCATCACGCGCGTGGTACGAAACTCGCCACCCGTCGCCGTAACCATCGCCTGCACCGTGCCCTCACCCCCGTCGGCGATCGGGCACGCCTCGGCCTCGCCGCCCGCGGCCTGCACCCCGCGCACCATCGCCGCCGCCGCCTCCACCGCCGAGAGCGATTCCTTCAAGCTGTCCGGCGCGCAAAGCACTCGCATCATGGCGTCATTGTACCGCCATCATGCGAGTCTCGATCTGCATTCAATGTCTGCCGTGGCTGCCGCCAGCCCCTCACGCTTTCACGTCAAGCCGATGCTGCACCGCAGGCGGCGTGCGATGCTTCCGCTGCAACGGCGACGCGTACGTCAACCCTTCCACCGACGCCTCATCCGACGCGTCCGCTTCGCCTTCGCCCACATCCGCGTCCGAGTCCGCTTGTTGATCCTGGTGGTGATGATGCTTCCCCCCGTTCGGCGATGTGTCGGGGTGACGATCCGGGTCCGACAGCACGCCGTCGACATGCAACGCCGTCTCCGCTTCCGCCGCGTCGTCTTCTTCCAGACCCTTCAGCCGTGTCTCGCGCACTTCCTTATGACGCTGGAGCACGTAAGCACGGTCGGCAACCTGCTTGGCCTGCTGCCGCGCAACCTGCTGGGCCTGCAAGCCAACCTGTGCCACCCCCGCCGCTGCGCCTGTACCAAGCACACCCATGTTCGACACTCCCGCCCCCGGTCTGCCTCCATCACTAATATCGACCACATCCGGCCAACCCTTGAACGTCAACACCAAACAACAGCCGACCGCGCCTTTTTAAAAGCACGGTCGGCCAGGTTTTCTCCCGCTCCCTTCGTCGCCCTCCAATGGGCAAAGCACAGCCGCATGTCAATCACTCGCTGCCCAACAGCTTCACCAGCTTGTTGTACATCCCGAGTATCAAAAACGTCGGCGACCAGTGCCCCACAAAGTTCGCATCGTCCGTCCGGCCCATCATCCGTAACAGCAACGACAAAACAATCGATCCGCCGGCCGCCCATAAAAACAGGTCCGACGGTAGCTCCGATGTCCGCTGCTCGATGCTCTTGGCGACGCGGCCTTCGGCGTGCCGGTCTGCGGTGCTCGTATCAGCCATGGTGTGCCTCGCTTTCTCGCGTCCTGGCGTTCGTGGTTCGCGGTCTGCCGTCCCGATTCGTCACGGCAAATCTCTACTATGGTGATAGGGCTCGCCAACGACGCCGACAACCCGGGCCTCACGCCTGTATCGCCCTCAGGCAACCCCGTATCACCCCCCTGAGCACACCAGACACGGCATGCCAACGTGGATGCAAACACGCGTCAAACACGCCATAATTCAAGTGAAACACGTCAGCTACCGATGACGGGTAACTAACTTTCTGTTGCCCGCGGAACCATGACTCCCATGAACGCCATCGATCCACCGCAAGCATCAAGGCGCAACTTGCTCAAGGCACTCGGCCCCGGCATTCTCATGGCCGGCGCTGCCATCGGCGGCTCGCACATCGTCGCCTCCACACAGGCCGGCGCGTTCTTCGGCTGGCAACTGCTGATCGTCATCATCCTCGTCAACCTCTTCAAATATCCATTCTTCCTCTACGGCGAACGCTACACCGCCGCCACCGGCGAAACCATCCTTCACGGCTATCACCGCCTCGGCCGCGGCTACCTCTACGCCTTCTTCGCGCTCAACCTCGCAAACGCCGTGCTTAACTGCGCCGGCACCGCCTTCCTCGCCGCAAGCCTCGCGCTCAACCTCGGGCTCGAAGGCGTCCTCGGTGAAAAACCACTGGCCGTCATCATCTCCTGCATCTGCGCCAGCATCATCATCCTCGGCCGATACCGTTTGCTCGACAAAACCGCCAAGCTCGTGATCTTCTGTCTCGCCGTCTCCACCGTCACCGCTGTCCTCGCTGCTGCGTTGCAGGGGCCCGCCGGCGATCCGAACTATGAATCGCCCTCGCCCTGGACACTCGCCTCCATCGGTTTCCTCATTCAATTCATGGGCTGGATGCCCGCGCCAATCGACGTCGGCGCCTGGCCGTCACTGTGGATGCAATCACGCGAAAAAGAAACCGGCCACCGCGCAACAATGCGCGAAGCGATGATCGACTTCCACCTCGGCTACATCACCACCGTCGTGCTCGCCGTCGTCTTTCTCACGTTGGGTGTGCTCGTCATGCACGGCACGGGGGCCGACTTCGGCGAAACCGGTGCGCAGTTCGCCCATACCTTTATCAGCATGTACGCCAACACCATCGGCGACTGGGCCACGCCCATCGTCGCCATCGCCGCGTTCACTGCCATGTTCAGCACTGCCCTGACCTGCGTCGACGCCTGGCCGCGCTCGCTGGCAACCTGCACCGCGCTGGCGCTGGGCAAAGAGAAGCTGTTTACTTCGCTGCACATCATCTGGATTCTGCTGACCGTCGTCACGGGCATCGTCATCATCACCTGGTTCACCGCGTCGATGGGGCAGTTGCTGTTTATCGCGATGGTGGTTTCGTTCGCAACCTCGCCGGTGTTTGCTTACATCAACTATCGCACGATCCAAGCCGAGTGGGTGCCGCTGCAATATCGGCCCGGCCCGCTGCTGCGATGCCTGAGTTGGACGGGTATGGCGTTTCTCAGCATCTCCACGGTGGCGTTCTTCTACTGGCTGATCGCCATTCGATAGCTCGGCCGACGCCCGCACGCCGCCACCGCGTCATTTGAAGATTCATCGCGCAGCGACTAGGCTCTTACGTCCTGCCTGATGTCCGATTGCACCCTACCTTCAACCGAACGAAAGACTCGATATGGCTACGCAGACTCAAGCATCCCTTAAGCAACGTCTTCTCACCCCTGGCCCGACCGCCGTGCCGCCGCAAGTGCTTCAGGAGATGGCTTTGCCCATCATCCACCACCGCACGAAGCAGTTCCAGGCGATCTTCGCCGAGCTGTCCAGCCACTTGCAGAAGATCCTCCGCACCGCGGGCCCCGTGCTCAGCATCGCCGGCTCGGGCACGACCGCCTTCGAAGCCAGCATGATCTCGCTCATCAAGCCCGGCAGCAAAGCCATCACCGTCGCCGGCGGCAAGTTCGGCGAACGCTGGCAGGACATCTACGACCAATACGCGTCGTTCCTCAACATCGAACAGATCAAGATTAATCACGACTGGGGCCAAGGCGCTCCCGTCGACAAGATCGCGCAAGCACTCAAAGACAACCCCGACGTGAGCATCGTCACCGTGGTGCACAGCGAAACCAGCACCGCGACGGCCAGCGATGTCAAAGCCATCGCAGCGCTGACGCAGAAGACGGACGCGCTGCTGCTGGTCGACGGCATTACCTCGGTCGGCGCGATGGAAGTCGCGATGGACGACTGGGGCATCGACGTGCTCGTCACCGGTTCGCAGAAGGCGATGATGCTGCCGCCAGGCCTGGGCTACGTCGGCCTCGGCGAGCGGGCGATCAAGCGCTTGCAGGAAGTGAAGCCGGGCCCGTATTACAACCTCGACCTGCGTCGCTGGTTGAAGAGTCATGCGAACAACGACGTGCCATTCACGCCGCCGGTGTCGCTGATTCGTGGGCAGAAGGTCGCGTGCGAGCTGATCCTCAAGGAAGGGCTCGACAATGTCGTGACGCGAACGCGTCGCCTGGCCGAGGGCTCGCGGGCCGCGTTTAAAGCGATGGGCCTGAAGCTCATCAGCGACAACCCCAGCGATTCGGTGACCGGCGCGTACTATCCCGACGGTGTTGAGGACTCGAAGCTGCGCGGCGCGGTGCGTGACAAGCACGGCGTGCACATCGCCGGCGGACAGGACGGTCGGGGCGCGAAGTGGAAGGGCAAGATCTTCCGCATCAGCCACATGGGCTTCGTCGATCGCGACGACACGGTCGCGGGGCTGAACGCGATCGAAAACGAGTTCATCGAAGCCGGCGTGAAGATCGAACCCGGCACGGCTGTGGCGGCGTTCGACAAAGCGCACGGCTAAGCTAAGCGAGGCACGACGTCGACAACATGGATTGAAATACCAAAGCCCACGGATGCCATCCGTGGGCTTTGTCATTGTGGGAGGCCGATCCGTCGCGGGCTGGGTCAGTCGTGGTCGGAGAGGTCCGACTCGTCGAACTGGCCGTTCATGCCGTCGCATTCGTCATCGCGGTTGGCTTGCTCGCTTTCGAGCATTTTTCGCAGGTAGCCGTTCTCGCGCCGTGTGGCTTCGAGGTCGAAGACGAGGTACTTGATCGACAGGCGAAGGTAGTCGAGGCTCTCCTGGAGGCCGGAGACCGTCTGTCGCAGCTTTTCGTGTCGCTGCTTGGTCTGGACCGCGAGTTGCTCGAGTTTTTCGCGCTCGGCCTTGGGTAAGGTTGAAATCTCGCCCATCAGCTCGGCGAGCTTGCCATGAAACTGCTTCTCATCCATCGTCGCGGCTCCCCCCTCATCAGGAAGTTTGCGTCTTCTCTTCTCCATCCGTGGCGGCGCCGCTGCTTCCAGCGTTGGCGTGTGTCACGGCCCTATGCGTATCTATACCACAAGCAGCCGGCCATGCGGCGAAAAAATTCATCTTTTTCTAAAGTCGGCACAACTTCATGTTTTGTAGCCTTTTATGGCACAAAAAGTCTGCAGGCGAACGTGCCAAATAGCACGAAAAAGCGGGATGTTGCCTGAAAACCACGCCGCTGCAGCCGAAAAACCACGTTCGCTGCCTACTTGTGGCCCTGCGGGCCGGTCCCGCGAAGGTACTTACGGCGGATCGCCTGCTCCAGATCCACACCGTTGATGTTCGCGAGGGTGCAAAGCCAAGCGACCACGTCGGCGAATTCCTCTTCGAGGTTCTCGCCGCCGGAGGTCGCGCCGCCTTCGCCGCGGGCCTTGTGGAGGGCGGTCGCGAGTTCGCCGACCTCTTCGATCAGCCACATGAACGTGCCGGGCGTGCCGCGGGCGGCGTCGGTTTCGTAGTAGCGGTCGCGGATGTGCTGCTGGAAGGCGTGCAGCGTCAGGGGTGTGGGGTGGTCCGATTCGGTGGGGGGTTGGTTGCTCATAGGAAGGGAATTACCAGCCCGGGGCGGCGGCTGCAAACCGGGGCGTCGGTGGCAGGTTGATCGGGGCCATCCGTTGGCCTAGCATACCCCCCGGGGGTATAGGGAGCCCAAGCCATGATCGACCCGCAACTGCAAAGCAAAGCGCTGCGTCGGCTAAGCATCATCAAAGGCCAGGTCAACGGTCTGGAGAAGATGATCCGCGAGCAGAAGTACTGCGTCGACGTGTTGACGCAGATCTCCGCCATCCACGAAGCACTGCGCGGCGTTGGGCGCGAGGTTGTCGAAAACCATCTGCGCACCTGCGTGACGGACGGCCTTCGCAAGGGCGACGCGGAAAAGCATTACAAAGAACTGATGGACATCGTCTATCGACTGTCCAAGTGAGGCTGTTATGAAAACCACCACCTTTACCGTTCGCGGGATGCATTGCGCTTCATGTGTGAACCACGTTGAGCGGAGCCTGCGCAAAGTGGCGGGCGTGTCCGAGGTTTCGGTCAACCTGCCGTTCGAGCAGGCCAGCGTTGAGCATGACCCGGCAGCGGCGTCGGTCGATCAACTGGTCGATGCGGTGCGCGATGCTGGTTACGAGCCTGAAGCGCCAGCCGACGATGAGGACGAGCCGCCAGGTCAAGCCGACCATGCGCCGGGGGGCGCGCCCTCACACGCGCATGCACACGGCGAAGACACGGCGGCCGACTCGCGAGCCTGGCGGCTGCGGCTGCTTGCGTGTGGCGGGCTGGCGGTTGTGGTCATGCTGCTGGGCATGTTGTGGATGGGGTCGCGCACGAGCGCCTGGCTTCAGCTTGTGCTCGCGACGCCGGTGCAGATCGTGCTCGGCTATCCGTTTTACGTGGGCGCGTGGAAAGCGCTCAAGCAGTACCGGACGGACATGGACACGCTGGTCGCGCTGGGCACGACGGTCGCGTTCGTGTACAGCGCTGCGCTGGTGCTTTTCACGGACGGGACGGCGGTTTACTTCGACACGGCGGTGGTCATTCTCGCGCTGATCGGCGTGGGGCGATGGCTGGAAGCGCGGGCCCGCGGGTCGGCGGCCGCGGCGATTCGCGAGTTGATGCAGCTGCAACCCCATGAAGCGACCGTCATCCGTGAGGGTGATGAGCAGGTCGTGCCGATCGAGCAGGTGCGGACGGGCGATCTTGTGCTCGTTCGGCCGGGCGAGCGCGTGCCGGTCGATGGGGTGATTCAGCAAGGCCAGTCGGCGGTGAATCAGGCGATGGTGACGGGCGAGTCGATGCCCGCTGAGCTTGGGCCGAGCGATCGCGTGTTCGCGGGCACGATGAACACGACGGGCAGCTTTCGCTTTGAGGCGACCGCGACGGGGGGCGAGATGCTGCTGTCGCGCATCGTGACGATGGTCAAGCAGGCGCAGGCGTCGAAAGCGGGGATTCAGCGGATTGTCGACCAGGTGGCGGGCGTGTTTGTGCCGGTGGTGGTACTGATTGCGATTGCATCACTGCTGGGCTGGGGCGTGTTTGCCGGGGCGTGGGTGTATGGCATGCTTGCGCTGGTGGCTGTGCTGATCGTCGCATGTCCGTGTGCGCTGGGGCTGGCGACGCCGACGGCGATCATGGTCGGTACGGGCATCGGTGCGCGGAGCGGCATACTCATCAAAGACGCTGCGGCGCTCGAGCGAGCCGGGCGGTTGACGGACATCGTGCTCGACAAAACCGGCACGTTGACGGAGGGTCGGCCGACGGTGACGGATGTGGTGTCGATCGGCGATGCGAGCGACGGCGAACCGCTGCGCCTCGCGGCGGCGGTGGAGCGGGACAGTGAGCATCCGCTGGGGCGGGCGATTGTGGCGCATGCGCGGGAGTCGGGGGTCGACGTGCCTGCGGTGGAGCGGTTTGAGTCGATCACGGCCGGGGGTGTGCGGGGTGTGGTTGAGGGGCGGTCGGTGATCGTCGGCCGACTGGACACGCTGCGCGACGCGGGCGTGAGCATCCACGGCGATGTCGAGCAGCAGCTCGCGCGGTTGCAGGGTGAGGCGAAGACGGCGGTGGTGGTCGCGGTGGATGGTGAGCCGAGGGGGTTGATCGCGCTGGCTGACCAGCCGCGCGAAGGGGCGCGCGAGGCGGTGGCGGCGCTGCACAAGCTTGGGCTGCGGACGGTCATGCTCAGTGGCGACAACCGAGCGACGGCCGAGGCGATTGCGAAGCAGCTTGATATTGATGACGTGATCGCTGAGGTGCTGCCCACGGACAAGCAGGCGAAGGTGCGCGAGCTGCAACAGCAGCGGCGCGTGGTGGCGATGGTCGGTGATGGGATCAACGATGCACCGGCGCTGGCGGCGGCGGACATCGGCATCGCGCTCGGCGGCGGCACGGACGTGGCGATGGAGGCAGGCCATGTCGTGCTGGTGGGCGACAATCTGAGCAACCTGCCGCGGGCGATTCGACTCAGCAGAGCGACGATGCGGCGGATCGTGTTCGGCTTGTTCTGGGCGTTTATCTACAACCTGACACTGATCCCGATCGCCGCGATGGGATGGCTGAACCCGATGTACGCGGCGGCGGCGATGGCGCTGAGCAGCGTGAGCGTGGTGATGAATGCGCTGTATCTGAGATGGTCGTGGCGGGGGTGAGCGTGTGGCGATGAGCGTGTGGCCGTTTGATGTTCAGCGCGGTTTCAGATTTGGTTTGACGGGTGCTACACAGAAGGCCGCCCCCGGAAAGCTGTAAACAGGCTGCTTGAGTCGGCCAATCGGCGTGGTGGCCGGGCGTCTTTCCCGCTCGATTCTGACGGCCGGGTCAGGGTTACCCCTCTGACATTGCGCGGCCTGTTCAAGATATGCTGCCGATGTGAAAGTCGCCCTTGTCACTGACGTCTGGCACCCGCAGGTCAACGGGCTGGTGCACACATGGCAGCATATGCAACGCGAGCTGGCCGAGCTTGGCCACGAGCTGGCTGTGCTGCATCCGGGGCTGTACCCGAGTCGGCCGCTGCCGCGTTATCCGGAGAACCGGCTGGTGATGCGGCCGTGGCGGGCGGTGCGGGAGTGGCTGGCGCGTGAGCAGCCGGACGCGATCCACCTCGCGACGGAGGGGCCGCTGGGTCTGGCGATGCGGCAGTGGTGTCGGCAGCGGGATTGGCCGTTCACCAGTTCATATCACGCCCGGCTGACGGTGGTGCTGCCGCGGTATGCGCGTGTGCCGACCTCGCTGGTGCGGGCGTATGTGCGGTGGTTTCACGGTGCGGCGGCAACGACGCTCGCACCGGCGGCGAGCGTGTGTGAAGAGTTGCACGACATTGGCGTGCACCGTGTGGCCGTGTGGAAGCATGGCGTGGACACGCATCGTTTTCGCATCTGCGGCGGAGGCGCGATCGCCGAGCTGCCTCGGCCGATCTTCCTCTATGTGGGCCGAGTGGCGTGGGAGAAAGACCTCGCGGATTTTCTCAAGCTGGACCTGCCGGGCAGCAAGGTCGTGGTCGGCGACGGGCCGGCGATGCCCTCGCTTCGCAAGCGGTTTCCGCAGGCCCACTGGCAAGGCTATCGCACGGGCGACGAACTGGTCCGGCATTACAACGATGCGGACGTGATGGTCTTCCCCAGCCGAACGGACACGTTCGGCATGGTGCTGCTGGAGGCCAACGCGTGCGGGTTGCCGGTGGCGGCCTATCCCACGCCGGGGCCGGTGGACGTGGTGGACCCCGGCGTCAGCGGCGTGTTGGATGACGATCTGCGACGAGCCTGCATGAATGCGCTGAAGCTGGACAGCGACGCCTGCCGACGACATGCACAGCAGTTCAGTTGGGCCGCAGCCGGCCGGGCTCTGGTCGAGCAGCTTGCGCCCGCACAGCCTCAGCAAGCCGTGGCATGACAGGCCGCTGGCAGCACGCGGACTCACCACCCGCCGTACGCAAGCTCACCAAGAGCGGGCTTCACCAGGAAAAGCCATCGTTGTGATCGCGTCGATGTGACGAGGGCGGATCGTCATTGTCTTCGTCGTCGTGTTCGTCGTCGTCGAGATCATCCGCATCCGACGCCGGGCCGCCGTGCGAGGCGATGTTGTCTTCGTTGAGCAGCGCGTCCGCGTCGATCGGCTCGCCCGACCATGCGGGCAGGTCGCTGTCTTCGTCGGCAAACCAGCCGTTGCCGATCTCGCCGAGCACGCCGTCGTCCTCTTCGTCGGCGAACGGCCCGCTCATGGGTTGGCCCTGCTCGTCCCGGTACTCTGGATCGATGGGGAAGATGTCGAAGCCGAAGCCCTTGCCGCTGCAGCCGGGCGTGGGACATGCCCAGCACCCTTCGCGTCGGCCGTTGTCGGCGGTCCGCTCCTGCCACTGGATCAGGTAGCTTTCATACTCCTGTTGGCAGTGGATGCAGACCACTTCCGTGGGAATGGCCGGCGGGCGGAACGGGTCGGTGTCCGGGTTGGGGCGGTGGATCGGCATGACTATACCCCAGCATGCATCGTAAACCGGGCGGACGCAAGCCCCCTCAGCCACATTTCAGGAGATTCTAGGCCCCCCATAGGCCCGAGGCAGGCATATTCGGACGGTCATCCACTCAGCAGCCAGATCAGCTCCGCCACCACCACCAGCATCAGGTACCCCACCAGCAGCGTGCCCGGCAGCCAGAGCACCGCGAGCGTTGCCTTCCCGCCGTGCGTGTGGTGTGCTCTGCTGAGCATGATGATCGCCGCGACCAGCGTCCAGATGTACACCGCCTGCCCGCAGTAAAACCCCACTATCGGGACCGCCATCAGCGCCGCCGGGGCGAGCGCATAGTTGACCAGCCGGGCGGTGACGAGGAATCGCTGCTCGCGTTTGGGCTCGATAAGCCACAGCATCAAATGGGCCGGCCCTGCCACCAGCAGCGTCGCGAGCAACGGCGTGATCGCAGCGCTGACCAGCAGCAGGCCGCCGAAGAGCACCACGATGCCAACCATCATGAACATCTCAACGCCACCCGTGTTGCCGCTGACGGTGATTATGCCGATCGGGATGAGCATCAGCCCGCCGCAGGTCAGCGTCTGCACCACCGCGCCGAGCAGATGACACACGAACGCGAACAGGTACGACACCCCATAGCTGCTGTCCGGCTGCAGGCGGTCGACCAGCTGCGTCGGCCGAAGCAGCACCATTACAAACGTCCGCCACCAGGCGCGCCAGAAGCCGACCCGTCGTCGGTTGTCCCAGGGCAGCGCCTGCGCCTCAACCGCCCACGCATCATCACTCAACGGCACGACCGACATATGCGTCACCGCCATCGTCTGTCCGCACGCCGAGCAGGTTGCTTCGTCGCTGTTGGCCGGCAGGTATTGATCGCCCTGCCCGGCGTGATGAGCCTGGCAATGCGGACAAGCGAACGCGACCGTGCCCGGCCGATAGCGATAGCTGCGCAGGTCAAACCCATCGCCACACTCCGGACAGCGCGGCTGCGACAGGTTCCACAAAGCGTAGCCACACGTTCGACATTGCATGAAAGGTTCGCCCCTTGCCTGTACGTCGCAGCAGCGTACGCTTCGCCACGCCGATTGCCAACTGACATCGTCGCTTTGCCAACCCTCATTTCGTTGAATGAGAAACGATCAAACGACCTCGCTACCCTTATTGCTCATCATTCGCTAACATTTCCTCTCATGTTCTTCGTCCGTAAATACCCCTGACCTGATTGCATGACGCTATTCATCACCATTGCCGGCGGGGTGGCGCTCATTTTGTATGGCGTCCGCTCGCTTCGAAAAGGGCTCGACCGTCTGTTCGGTCCGCAGCTCGGGCGTTGGATGCGCCAACTCGCCAGCTCGCGCATGCGGTCGTTCTTCTGCGGCCTCGGCGTCTCGCTCGCAGCGCCGTCGAGCACGACCATCTCCGTCCTCAGCGTGCAGTCGGTACAGCTCGGCCACCTCTCCGCGCAGAAGATGCTCGCCGTCATGCTCGGCGCGAACATCGGCCTCACGCTCATGGTGTTGCTGATCGCGTTGCAGTTTGAAACCTACGCCCCGCTGCTGATCCTCATCGGCGTGCTCGGCTACCAGTTCAGCCAGCGACGCAACATCCGCGGCATCGGCCAGATCATCCTCAGCCTCGGGTTCATCTTCATGGCCATCGGCCTGATCAAGCACGGCTCGGGCATGATCAACCCCGAAGGCGATCTCATGGCCATGCTCGAACTGGCGCAGAACCACCCGGTCCTGCTCGCCTCGCTCGCCGCCATCCTCGCCGTCATGCTCCAGTCCTCCACCGCCGCCATCGGACTGGTCGTCGGCCTCGCCGCCACCGGCGCGGTCGGGCTCGAGCTCGCCGTCCCCGCCGTTGCCGGCGCGAACGTCGGCCTCTCGTGCAGCACCCTCCTCGTCGGCTGGGGCCAAACCGAGTCACGCCGACTCGCCCTCGGCAACCTCACAGCCAAAGTGGCCATCACCGTACTCACCCTCACCCTCCTCCCGCTGGTCATCAACCTCGTCGGCCGCATCCCCACCTCGCTGGAGATGCAGGTCGCCCTCTGGCACACCAGCTTCAACCTTATCCTCGCCGCGATCTTCCTCCCACTCACCGGCCCGGTCTACCGCCTCACCCGCCAGATCATCCCACCCGTGCCCGAAACCGCCTTCGGCCCGCGCTACATCACCACCAAACCTGTCGAGGGCTTCTCACTCGCCACCGGCCAGTCGATGCGCGAAATCCTGCGCATCTCCGAAATCGTCCGCGCCATGCTCACCGACACATGGAAAGCGCTGGTCAACCGCGACGAAGCACTCGCCCTTCGCGTGCAGGAACGCGACAACGACGTCGACCTGCTCGACCGCGAAATCAAACGATATCTCGCCCAGATCGGCAGCCAGGACGGCAACGAAGACGGGTCCAGCGAGGTCATGCGCCAACTCCGCTACCTCTCCGAACTCGAAGCCATCGGCGATATCATCGACAAAAACCTCGCCGAGCTCGTGCTCAAACGCATCCGCCATCGCATCACCTTCTCCGACGCCGGCTGGAACGAGCTCAACGACTTCTACAAGCAAGTCGCGCACAACATGCTCATCGCCGAGACCGCCTTCACCACCCGCGACAACGACCTCGCCCGCCAACTGCTGCAAAACAAAGAACAGCTCAGCGAACTCGAACGCAAGCTCCGCGATCAACACTTCCACCGCCTCAAGACCGGCGAGCAGCTCACGCACGAGTCCAGCGCCGTCCACCTCGACCTGCTCACACACCTCAAGCGCATCAACCACAGCGTGACCCACGTCGCCTACGCAGTGCTCCAGTTCGGCGCGCCCGGCAAAGACAAGAGCGAAGAAATCCTCACCGCGGAGGAATGACCCAACCACCCGCCCCCGTAACGCTCGGCATGCCTTACACTGCCCCCATGGACCTGACGCGTTGCCGAAACGTCATCATCTTCGGCGGCAGTTTCGACCCGCCCCAACGGGCCCACGTCGAACTGCCCGAGCAGGTCCGCCGCGCGATCCACGCCGACGTCGTCGCGTACATGCCCGCCGCGCGTTCGCCGCTCAAGCTCGGCCGGCGGCAGGCCTCCGCCGAGCATCGTTTGAATATGCTGCGCCTCGCCCTGGCCGACCGCCCGCACACTGTCGTGCTCACCGACGAACTCGACCGCGCCGCCGACGGCCGACCCAGCTATACCGTCGACACGCTCGAAGCGCTCCGCCGCCGTCTGCCTGCCGAGGTTCAACTGCGTCTGCTGATTGGCGCGGACCAGGTGTATACGTTCGACCAATGGCATCGCGCAGCGAGGGTGATCGAGCTTGCACAGCCGATCGTAATGGTTCGCCCGCCCGACACGCGAGCGACGCTGCTCGACGCGCTCACCCCGACCACTCGGCAGCAATGGGAGCCGCGCCTCGTCGCGGTCGACGCGATGCCCATCAGTTCAACGATGGTGCGCGAAAGTGTGCAACGCAACGAGCCGATCGACGACCTCGTGCCCGCACCGGTCGCCCGCTACATCGCCGAGCATGACCTGTACCGCGAGTGATGCTCGCTCACGCTTCGCCGAGCGCTTCGAGCAGTTGCGATTCATCCCAAGTATCAATGCCCAGTTCGCGGGCCTTGTCGAGTTTGCTGCCTGCCGACTCGCCGGCGATGACGAGGTCGGTCTTCTTTGACACGCTGCCGGTGACTTTCGCGCCAAGCGATTCAAGCCGGTCAGCGAGCGCCTTCCGCTCAAAATTTTCCAGACTGCCGGTCAGCACGATCGTCTTGCCAGCGAAGGGCGAGTCCGTGGCCGACTGCTGCGCTGCCGTCGCGGGCGAGGTCATGTCGACACCCGCGGTACGCAGCTCGTCGATCACATGCTTGCCCGCCTCGCTTTGCAGAAAGTCGTGCACCGACTGCGCGATCACGCCCGGCTTGTAGTTTTCCTTCGCCTGTTCCTTCTTCTTCGTTTCAAGATCGCCCGTGCTCAACGCAAGGTCGATCGCTGTGACGTCGGCCGTCATCAACGCATCAATGTCCGCGAAATGCTGCGTAAGCAGTTGAGCCGTCCGCGAGCCGAGATGCCGCACGCCAAGCCCAGCCAGCACGCGCTGCAACCCGCGCGACTTGCTCTGCTCAATGCCTTTCAGCAGGTTGTCCACCTTCTTTTCGCCCATACGGTCGAGTTCGAGCAACTGGTCGCGATGCTCATGCAACGCGTACACATCGCCAAAGCTGTGCACCAGGTCGGCTTCGAGTAGCTGGTCAACCATCTTCTCACCGAGGCCGTCGACATCCATCTGCCCTCGGCCGGCGAACCAGATGAGCTTTTCGCGAAACTGGGCCGGGCATTCGGGGTTGATGCAACGGTGGGCGACTTCGTCTTCCAGCCGCTCGACCGGCTCGCCGCAGCTTGGGCATGCCTCGGGCACGGTGATGAGCTTCGCGTCCTTCGGGCGTTTGTCGCGGACGACCTTTTTCACTTGCGGGATGATCTCGCCGGCCTTTTCGATGATGACCGCATCGCCGATGCGAAGGTCCAGTCGATCGATCTCGTCCGCGTTGTGCAGCGTGGCGTGCTGCACCGTCGTGCCCGCGACGAAGACAGGCTCCATCGTGGCGCGCGGTGTGAGCTTGCCCGTCTTGCCGACCTGCCAGTCGACCTTGAGCAGCTTTGTCTCCGCCTGTTCCGCGGCGTACTTGTAGGCGATGCACCAGCGGGGTGCTTTGGCGGTGTAGCCGAGCTTGTCCTGCTCGTCGTAACGGTTGACTTTGACGACCATGCCGTCCGTGCCGTAGCCGAGGTCGGCTCGCTTGTCTTCAAACTGTTCGATGGCCTTCCAAATTTCGTCGAAGCTGCGGGCGCGCGTCGTCGCCGGGTTGACGGGAATGCCCCATCGCGTGATCGACTGGAGCAGGTCGCTATGGGTGGCGAAGCGATCGGGCGCGATCTCGCCGCGGCCGTGGGCGTAAAAGTGCAGTCGTCGGTCGGCCACGGCGCGCGGGTCGAGCTGCTTCAACGTGCCCGCCGTTGCGTTGCGCGGGTTGGCGAACGGTTCGAGGCCGGCCTCGCTGCGTTTGTCATTGATGCGCTTGAACTCGTCGTGCGGCATGTAAATTTCGCCGCGCACTTCGAGTACGTCGGGCACGTCGTCATCGTCCGCCAGCCGTAGCGGAACGGCACGGATCGTCCGCACGTTGCTGGTGATGTCATCCCCCGCGCGGCCGTCGCCTCGGCTGGCGGCAAGGGTGAGCTTGCCCGCTTCATAGCGCAGGCTCACCGCTACGCCGTCGACCTTCGGCTCAAGAATGAACTCGACGTGATCGTTCGGCTGCTCGTCCTGATCGAACAGGCTGCCGAGCGTCGGCTCGCGGTCTTCGTCGACGGCGTGCTTCTTGCCGAGCCCCTTGGTCACACGATCGAACCAGGCGCGCAGCTCGGCCTGGTCGTACGTGTTGTCGATGCTCATCATCGGCCGACTGTGTTCGACCGTGTTGAAGCCTTCGATCGGCTCGCCGCCGACGCGCTGGGTCGGCGAGTCGTCGGTCACCAGTTCCGGATGGTCGGCTTCGAGTTGCTCAAGCTCTTTCAGCAACGCGTCAAACGCGCGGTCGCTGATCTCCTGCCGGGCCTCGATGTAATAGAGGCGGTTGTGGCGGTCGATCTCGCGACGTAACTCGGCAATGCGTTCGGCGGCAGCGGTCATGCGACAATTCTACCTGACGATTTCCCGTTCAGGTTGCAACATTTAGCCGCGGTGCTTGCACCGCGCTCTTCGGCGGACGGGTCGAACGCGCGGGCGGCCCGAAGCGCGGTGCAAGCACCGCGGCTAAATGGGGGGCCTTGCCGCGCTGTCGTGTTATGAGCCTTCGGGCACGCGGACGTCGTGCTTGCGGGCGGTCTGCACGCGCAGTTGCAGTTCGCGCAGTTGCAGTTCGTCGACCGCGGCGGGCGCGCCGAGCATGAGGTCCGCGCCGGTCTGCGTCTTGGGGAAGGCGATGACGTCGCGGATGTTGCTCGTGCCGGTCAGGTGCATGATGATCCGGTCGAGGCCGAAGGCGATGCCGCCGTGTGGCGGCGCGCCGTATTTCAGCGCGTCCAGCAGGAAGCCGAACTTTTCCTGAGCCTCTTCGTTATCAATGCCGAGCACTTTGAAGACCTGACGCTGCACGTCGGGCTGGTGGATACGCACAGATCCGCCGCCAAGCTCCGAGCCGTTGAGCACGAGGTCGTACGCTTTCGAGCGGACCGCAGCGGTGTCGGTCGCGATCTTGTCGATGTCTTCATTCAGCGGCGCGGTGAACGGATGGTGCAGGCTGTCCCATCGCTTCTGCTCTTCGTTCCATTCAACCATCGGGAAGTCGACGACCCAGACCCATTCCCACTGGTCGGGCTTGATGAGTTCGAGGTCGCGGGCGAGCTTGACGCGCAGCTCGCCGAGCACGCGGTGAACCACAGCCGGCTTCGCGTCGACGCCGAAGCAGATCAGGTCGCCGTCTTCCGCACCGAGGCGTTCGATGAGGGCGTCTTTCACCGAATCGATGAACTTGGCGATGCCCGTGCTGAAGCTGCCAGCTTCGACCTTGGTGATCGGCAGGCCGCCTGCGCCGAACTGCTTGACCCACTCGGCGAGGGCGTCGGTCTGCTTGCGTGTCATCTTCGCGCCGCCGGGCACGCGGATGGCTTTGACGATGCCGCCCGCGTCGATCGCGCCGCGGAAGACTTTGAAGTCGGTTTGCTTAGCGATGTCGGACACGTCGACGAGTTCGAGGTCGAACCGCAGGTCGGGCCGATCCGAGCCGTACCTGCTCATCGCCTCGGCGTAAGGCATGCGGCGGATGCGTTCGGGGATATCGACGTCGAGGATCTCTTTCCAGATGCGACGCATGAGGCCTTCGCAAAGGCCCATCACATCGTCCGGCTCGACGAAGCTCATCTCGATGTCGAGTTGGGTGAACTCGGCTTGACGGTCGGCACGCGGGTCTTCATCGCGGAAGCAGCGGACGATCTGGAAGTATTTATCGAAGCCGGAGACCATCAGGATCTGCTTGAACAGCTGCGGGCTCTGCGGCAGCGCGTAGAACTCGCCGGGCTGAAGGCGTGAGGGCACGAGGAAGTCGCGAGCGCCTTCGGGGGTGGATCGGCAGAGGAACGGGGTTTCGATTTCGTAGAAGCCGTTCGCGTCGTAGTAGTCGCGCATGATCTTGGTCACGCGGTGTCGCGTGCGGAGGATCTGCTGCATGCGCGGTCGGCGGAGGTCGATGAAGCGGTAGCGAAGGCGATGCTCTTCGCCGATCTTGCCGTACTCGTCGGGGGTGAATGGCGGGGTTTCGCTTTTGTTGAGCACTTCGAGGTGGGTGGCCTGCACTTCGATCGCGCCGGTGGGAAGCTTGGGGTTCTCCATGCCGGCTTCGCGGGCGACGCATTTGCCTTCAATCCATGCGACGTCTTCGTGGCGGAGTTTGTCGGCGAGCGCGTGGGCGTCGGCGTTGTCGGGGTGGAAGACGATCTGGGTCAGGCCGTCGCGGTCGCGGAGGTCGATGAAGATCACGCCGCCGTGGTCGCGGTAGTTGTTGACCCAGCCGGCGAGGCTGACGGTCTGGTCGACGTGTTCTTTTCGCAGTTGGCCGCAGGTTTGCGTTCGTGGTTTCATGGTCTTCTAGCTCGTGTTGCGTGGCAAAGAGGGGTGATGATACCAAGGGCGGCGGGGGTGTGGGGTTTCTGGTTTCTCGTTTCTCGTTGTGAGGAGGCCCACGGATTGAATCCGTGAGCTTCGGGGGAGCGATGAGCCACGAGCGACCAGCGGAAAGACCTGCCCTGACTCCTGTCCCTGACGGCGGCGGGCGGGTGTGCTAAGATTCACGGCTCACCCGACCTTTAAGACGACGACCATGAACACCGCTGTTTCCGCTACCGCCCCCCCTGCCGCGCCGGCCGCGGCGAATGGCAGCCTTGCCCTCGCGACGATGACGTTGTGGCGACGGGAAATGGTGCGCTTCTTTCGACAGCGGAACCGTGTGATCGGCGCGTTTGCGACGCCGGTGGTGTTCTGGCTGCTGCTGGGGTCGGGGTTGAACCGTGCGTTTGCTGTGCCCGTCGCGGGCGAGGCGGCGGAGTCGATCGGATACCTGGCGTACTTCTTTCCGGGGGCGCTGGTGCTGATCCTGCTGTTCACGGCGATCTTCTCGACGATCAGCGTGATTGAAGATCGCAACGCGGGGTTTCTTCAGGGTGTGCTGGTGTCGCCTGCGCCGCGGCTGGCGATTGTGCTGGGGAAGGTGTTCGGGGGGGCGAGCATTGCGACGCTGCAGGGGATTTTGTTTTTGCTGGTGTGGCCGATCGTCGGCGGGTGGCCGGGGCTTGGGGCGATGCTGCTGGCGGTGGTGGTAATGTTCGTGCTGGCGGTGGGGTTGACGGCGCTGGGGTTGTGCATTGCGTGGCCGCTGGATTCGACGGCGGGGTTTCATGCGATCATGAATCTGTTTCTGATGCCGATGTGGTTCCTCAGCGGCGCGGTGTTTCCGGTGGTGACCGCGCCGTTGTGGTTGCAGGTGGTGATGTATGCGAACCCGCTGACGTATGGCTTGAGCGTGATGGCGGCGGTGTTGCAGGGGGTGGAATCGCCGGCGATCGCGCCGCTGCCGATGGGGGTGAACGTGGCGGTGATGCTGGTGTCGTGCGCGGCGCTGGTGGGGTTGGCGACGTGGATCGTGGGGCGGACGAAACGAAACGGGGTTTGATGCCCGCTGACGGATGTGGGCGGGCGGATGTTGCACGGCGCGTGAGGGGCGTGGCCTTTTTTGAGGTGCGTTGCCATGGCGAAGAAGACGAACGAGTTTCGGAACACCTTGCTGTTTTTCGCCGGCGCTGCGGTGGGCGCGGTGGTGCTGGCGGGGTTGCTGGCGTCGGTGACGGTGATGATGCGCGGCACGCCGACGGCGAGCGAGCGCGAGCCGGTGCCGGTGTTGTATGGCGTGCCGTCGTTTGAGTTGACCAGCCAGGCGGAGCAGGCGGTGCGTCGGGACGATCTGCGTGGCAAGGTGTGGGTGGCGAACTTTATCTTCACGCGCTGTGCGAGTGTGTGTCCGATGGTGACCGGCCGAACCGCGGAGTTGCAGCAGATGCTGCGGACGCATGAGCGGTGGTCGGACATGCGTTTGATCAGTTTTACGGTGGACCCCGGGCATGACACGCCGGAGGTGCTGCGTGACTACGGCCAACGGTTCGGGGCCGACCCGGAGCAGTGGCTGTTTCTCACCGGCGAGCGGGACTATGTCTGGCAGTTGATCGAGCAAGGGTTTCGGCTGCCGGTGGAAGATGCGCCGGATAATCCGGAGATGCCGATCCTGCACAGCGACAAGTTCGTGCTGGTGGACCGGGACGGTCAGATCCGCGGCTACTACAGCGCACTGGATCAGGCGGAGCGGGCGCAGTTGCTGGTGGACCTGCATACGGTCGTGTCCGAGCCCTGGTCGAGCGATGGTGATGCGGGATCGCGGGCAGCGGCGGGAGCGGCGCGGCGATGAACATTGACCTTTCGTTTCTGCCTGCGGTGAATGCGGGGCTGAACGCCACGGCAGGTGTGCTGTTGCTGGTGGGGTTCGCGTTGATTCGGCAGCATCGCGTCAAGGCGCATCGCAATGTGATGATGGCGGCGTTTGGCGTGTCGGCGTTGTTTCTGGTGACGTATGTGGCGCATTATGTGTGGCGGGCGGCGGTGGCCGGCGGGGTGCACACGCGATACAACGCCGAGGGGTATCTGCTGTGGGGCTACTATGGGATGCTAATCAGCCACATCCTGCTGGCGATCTTCGTGCCGTTGTTTGCGGTCGCGTTGATTTACCTGGGGCTGACGAAGCGTTACGCAGCGCATCGTCGGCTGGCGAAGGTGGCGTGGCCGACGTGGATGTATGTATCGGTGACGGGCGTGCTGATCTATTTCATGCTGTATCACTTCAATCCGGAGGCGTGAATTCCGCCCCCCGAATTTGGACGCGACGTGAGCGAGGCGAACTTTACACCACCGACGACGGAACAGGTTGAAACGCTGCTGGACGAGCATCCGCTGCGCTCGCCGTCGCCGTTGGCGGCGTGGGGGCCGTTGATCGGGCTGGTGGCGTTGCTGGTGGTGGTACTGGTGATCGGCGGCATATGGGGAGTGATCCTGCCATGGCTGGGGCTTGGCGTGCTGCTGGGGTATCTGATGCTGCGAATGCGTCGGGTGCGGCAGGTGGAGCAGCGTGTGACGCGGGCGCAGGAACTGGCGATGCTTCGACATCACCAGCAGGCGTTGGCGATGGGCTGGCGGTTGCTGCCGAAGTCGAACACTTCGCCGGCCACCTACCTGCGGACGATGACGCTGATCGGGCATTGCCTGGAAGAGTTGAAAGTTTACGAGGGGGCTATCGCCTGCTTCGATCGGTTGCTGGATGTGCTGCCACAGGAACACCCCGGTGCGGTTCACTTGCGCATTCATCGCGCGATCGCGGCGCTGGGCTGCGAACGGCTGCTGGATGCGGATGACGGGCTGAGTCGACTGCGCGGGACGATGGGGCAGTATCCGCAGTCGCCGCTGTCGGCGTTGTATCGGTTGGCCGACCTGATCCAGGCGGTGCGGACGGGGCATTATGCCGACCCGCTTCGCGAGGCGGACACGCTGCTGGCGGAGCTGCGGCCGCTGGGGGTGGAGGCCGGGTATGGGCATGGGCTGATGGCGGTTTGTTATCACCATGCACGACCTGACGCGAGCGACGAGCACGGCCGATCGCGGCAGCGCGAGCAGTCGGCGATGTGGTGGCAACGGGCGACGACGCTGCTGCCGAGCGAGGCGCTGGTCGCGCGGTTCCCCGAACTGGCGGTGATGCAGGCGGAAGCGGGGGATACGTGATGCAATGGAACTTTTCCGATGAGCCGGGTCGGCCGTCGGCCAGCCCGCCGGGGGGCAAGCCGCCCGCGCCGCCCCCGCCTGAGGCGTCGGACTCAACTTCGCGCGATGGTGGTAGTCGTATGACGATGCAGGCGGAGGCGGCGATGATCAGTCCGCCGTTCACCCCCGAGCGGATGCGGCGGCAGATCATCTTCGACAGCGCGATGCACTGGCTCGGTGTGCTGGTGATGGTGGCGGGGTTGATCGTGCTGCTGTCGCTGGCGGAAGGCGGGGGCACGCTGTTGACCGTCTTACCGGTGATCCTGGTGCTGGCGGGCTGGATGATGATCAACCTGATCAGCGCCCGCGTGTCGCGCGAGCTGCCGCGGCTGTCGGCGCTGATCGGCGACGACCCGACGCTGGCGGAGATCCAGCTGGCCGAGCATTTGCGACGGCGGCCACTGCTGCGGTGGGTCAGGCTGATGCTGTATCACCACCTGGCGATGCTGCGTCATCGACAGCGGCGGTTTGCGGAGTCGGCGGCGATCTGCCGAGCGGTGCTTGACTATCGACTGGGCCCGGCCCGCGACGCCCGGCCGCATCTGCTGCTGATGATGGCCGAGTCGACGCTGGAGTGTCGGGACCTCGGCTCGGCGTACGGCGCGTTGAACGATCTGCATCGCGTTCGGCTGAACCTGGTGGAGGCGATTCAGCGCTTGGCGTTACAGACGCGGTACGAGTTGATGGCAGGCTATGATGAGGCGGTGCTGCAGAGTCGGCAGCAGAAGGTGAACCTTGCCGAGCTGATGCCCGCGCCGCAATGCGCAGCGATGCATGCGATGCTCGCCATTGCCGCCGACCGCCGACGGGACGAGGGGCTCGCAAGCTGGTTGTGGCGGCGGGTGGAGTTGCTGGCGACACCCGAACAGTTTGAGCGGTTTCGCGTGGGCGACTTCGGCGTGGGCATTGTCGATGCGGTGAAGCCGATGGCGCAGCAGCACGGCCCGACGGGGCATGACCATCGCGCCTCGGCGTAGGGAGCATCGCGTTTCGGTAGCTCGCCCCGATCGGCAAACCAGGCGGACGCCGCATAAACTGTTCGGCGTCCCTGAACCCCCATTGAAACGAGATTGCCCGTGCTTGCAACGCTGTTGCCTCATGACTGGTTTGGCGAACGGTCGACATGGCTGCTGATCGTGGTGGCGGTGGTGGCGATCGCGGCGCTGATCAAAGGCGCGGACTGGCTGGTGGACAGCGCAGCGACTGCGGCGTATCGGCTGGGGCTGTCGAAGATCATCATCGGCGCGACGATCGTGTCGCTGGGCACGACGAGCCCGGAAGCGGCAGTGTCAGTGATGGCGGCGTGGGCGGGCAATCCGGGGCTGGCGCTGGGCAACGGCGTGGGGTCGATCATCGTCGACACGGGGCTGATCTTCGGGCTGGGCTGCCTGTTCGCCACGCTGCCGGCCGACCGATTCGTGCTTAATCGGCAAGGCTGGGTGCAGGTGGGCGCGGCGGCGCTGCTGGCGGCGGTGTGTTACACGGTGTTCATCATGCACGGCGATACGGCGGCAGTCGGCCGCGCGGTGGGCATGGTGTTCGCCATCCTGCTCGTGGCGTACATGGTCATCAGCGTGCGGTGGAGTCGTCGGCATCCGTATGGCGAACCGCACCTGATGGCGGACACGCCGACGCAGACGGATGCGGAAGTGCTGAACTTTGAAGGCGACGCGCTGCCCATCGATACGAGCGTGCCGATGTGGTCATTGATCTGCTGGGGCGTGGCGGGGCTGGCGGTGGTGGTGCTGGCGAGCGATGTGCTGGTCGGCTCGGCGACGGAGCTGGCGGAGCGGGCGTCGGTGCCGCAGGTGGTGTTGGCGGCGACGCTGGTGGCGTTCGGCACTTCGCTGCCGGAGATGGCGGTCGGGCTGACTTCGCTGCGCAAGGGGCACGCCGAACTGCTGGTGGGCAACATCATCGGCGCAGACATATTGAATGTGCTGTTCGTGATCGGGTTCGCGGCGCTCGCGGCGCCGCTGCCGCTGGTGGACGAGCCGGGCATGGCGGGGCGTTACATTTTCCTCTGGCTGCACCTGCCGACGATGTTGCTGATGCTCGGGTTCATGCGGCTGTGCATCATCTGGGCCGGGCCGACCGGCTACTTTTCGCGGTGGATGGGCGTACCGCTGGTGGTGGGGTATGTCGCCTACGTGGTGATTCAATTAGTCGCGACGGCGGGGTCATGATCGGGGTCATGATTGTGCGGGCGTCGCCGACATGTCGGCAGCGTTTTTGCGGATCAGCGCAGCGAGGCTGAGGCAGTCGGCGACGAACGCGCCGAGGTCGTCCGGTTCGACGCGCTCATCGTGCAGGAAGAACGCGAGCAGATCGCGGCGGGCTTCGATCACCATCGAGCGATTTTCTTGCAACGGCTGCTGCACATCGGGTGTGAACAGCGCGTTGATATGTTCGCGGTCGCGGCCGAGCACGAGGTTGTGCTCGCCGAACTTCGTGTTGGCGTCGAAGATCTTGTTGCGGTGGATGTGGCGGAACAGGAAGTTGTTGGGCATGACGCGGAAGCGTGGCAGCGGATGTTTGAAGCCGCTGACGAGTACGACGACCTTTTCCATCGTGTGATGCTGCGCGTTGCTGGCCTCGAACCCGAGCACGACGTGAACGACCTTGACGTCGAACTCTTCGCTGGGGTAGTGCAGTGCGCCGCGGATGGTGAGTTGGCGGGCGTACATGCTCATGTCGCCGAACACGTCGCCGATGGATTCGGAGAGGGTTTCGAGCTGTTTTTGATCGTTGATCGGCTCGAAGCCGGGCTGTTGCACGAAGGCGTCGAAACGTTGCGTTCGGCCGCGGCGTCTGTACCAGGCGACGACGCCCCAGATGATCGCGACGAGAACGCCGCCGGCCCCGACCTGGAGGGCCACGTCAATCCGTCCGCCGCCGCCGGCCTGTGCGAGTGTGTTGATCAACTCGGGCGTGAGTGCGTGCATGGGTGCTTTACTCCGTGATCAAGCAGGGAGGCTTGGCCCGCGGCAACGATCGGGCCGACGTGTGAAGTTATTCGAACAGCAGTCGATCACCATTATCGTCGGTGCTGATGCGCATGCCAAGATGTTCGCCGCCGGCGCGGGTGAGCTGCCTGCCCTTTCGCGTGCGGGCGAGGAAGCCGATCTGCAACAGGTAGGGTTCGACCATGTCTTCGAGCGTGCCGGCGTCTTCACCGAGTGTGGCGGCGACGGCTTCGAGGCCGACGGGTCCGCCCTGGTAGACCTCGCCGATGACGCGCATGTACTTGCGGTCGAGTTCGTCGAGGCCGAGCTTGTCGACGCCTTCGAGTTTCAAAGCCTGGTCGACCACGTCGGGGGTGAGGCTGCCGTCGGATCGCACTTGGGCGAAGTCGCGGACGCGCCGCAACAGGCGGTTGGCGATGCGGGGCGTGCCACGCGATCGGCTGGCGATGAGTTCGAGCGACTGTTCGAGCGACTTGTCGGCGTGGTCGGCGGTGAGCTTCAGCAGACCGGCGCTACGGTGGAGGATGCGCAGCAGGTCGGTTTCGCTGTAGAAGTCGAGGTTGTGCGAGACGCCGAAGCGCGATCGCATCGGCCCGGACAGCAGGCCGGCGCGGGTGGTCGCCCCGATGAGGGTGAAGGGCTTGATCGGCAGCGTAATCGTCTTGGCGTGCATGCCGGAGTCGATCTGGAAGTCGATCTTGAAATCTTCCATGGCCGAGTAGAGGTACTCCTCCACGGCCACGGGCATGCGGTGGATCTCGTCGATGAACAACACGTCGGCGCGCTGCAGTTTGGTGAGCGTGCCGACAAGGTCGGCGCCCTTGGTCAACGCGGGGCCGGCGGTAACGGTGAGGTGTGTGCCCATCTCGTTGGCGACGATGTGCGCGAGGGTCGTCTTGCCCAACCCCGGCGGGCCGTGCAGGAGCAGATGCTCCATCGGTTCGTTGCGTTCGCGGACGGCCTGGAGCACGATGCGAAGCTTTTCGACGAGGCGGGGTTGGCCCACATAATCATCGAGGCTTGTGGGTCGGAGCGAGAGGTTGATGGCCTCCTCTTTGGGGCCCGCCGACTCGCCGGAGATTATGCGTTGCTTGGCCATGGCTGGTGAATGTTAGCATGGTCGGCGGCGTTCCGCCTTCGCGTTTGTCAGTCTGATGACTCGCAGCCGACTGACAAACGCGAACGCGGTGCTGTTATGATCGTAGGTTAAGAAGACGTTATGGCCGACGCCGATGCACCATCCACGCGATACCGACCACACTGGGGCATACGCATGCTCACCTGGCTGCTGATTGCGCTGCTGGTGTGGACGGCGGCGGTGTGGCTGCTGCAACGCCAGGCGTTGTTCCCGCGACACGTGGCGAACATGGCGCCGGCGATCGATCGGCCGAGCGATGCGGAAGTGCTTCGGCTGGACACGTCGGCGGGCGAGGTGGTGGCGTGGCTGCTGCCGGGCGAAGGCGTGAGCGCCGATCGGCCGGGGCCGGCGGTGATGTTCGCCCACGGCAACGGCGAGCGGATCGACTTCTGGCCCGCCGCGCTGCAACGTTATCGCGATATGGGCGTCACCGTCATGCTGCCAAGCTATCGCGGCTACGGCCCGTCGGCGGGCAGGCCCTCGGCTCGGGCGATCCTCGACGACTTCACCCGCTTCCACGACAAGCTCGCGGCCCGCGATGACGTCGACGCGGACCGCATCATCTTCCACGGCCGATCGCTCGGCGGCGCGACGCTGGGCACGCTCGCTGGCACGCGACCGCCCGCCGGGTTGATCCTCGAATCCACCTTCACCAGCACCGCCGCGATGGCGCGGTCGTACCTGGTCCCGCCGTTTCTCATCCGCGACCGCTTCGATGCGCTCACGCCGTTGCGCAATCACGCCGGGCCGGTGCTCATCATGCACGGCAGGCTGGACACGATCGTCCCGTCGCGGCACGCCGAGCACTTGCACGCCGCCGCGGCCGACAGCGAACTGGTGTGGTTTGAAACGACGCACAACGATCCGATGCCGGAGCGGGAATACTGGCAGGCGATCGAAAGCTATCTTCAAGAGCATGATCTGCTGACAGCCGAGCCGACCGAGCCAGGGTGATCGCATCCGACCGCCCGCTGACCGCCATGCACGATCTGCTGCGTGCACTACAATGCTTATTTGCCAGCCAGGCAATATCGTTTCTAATCAGACAGACAGGAAGCACACCATGAGCGAACGTACAGGACTCGTCACACTTAAAGGCAACCCCATTACACTCGTCGGCGATGAATTGAAAGCCGGCGACAAAGCGCCCGACTTCCAGCTCACCGGCACGGACATGAGCAGCAAGTCGCTGAGCGATTACGAAGGCAAGGTGAAGCTTGTCGTCGTCGTGCCGTCGCTGGACACGTCGGTCTGCGATACGGAAGTGCGCAAGTTCAACGAGCACGCCACATCGCTTGGCGACGACATCATCGTGCTCACCGTGAGCATGGACCTGCCGCCCGCGCAGAAGCGATGGTGCGGCGCAGCCGGCGTCGATCGTGTCGAATGCCTCAGCGACTACAAAGACCACAGCTTCGGCAAGGCGTGGGGTCTTCGCATTAAGGAAATCGGTTTCCTCGCCCGCAGCATCTTCGTGCTCGACAAGGACAACACGGTTCGCTACATGGAACTCGTGCCCGAAATCGGCCAGGAACCGGACTACGACGCAGCGCTCGCCGCGGCGAAGCAGCTGGTGTGAAATACCGCAAGTACTATTGTTCGCCTGGTAACGCCCTGTGTACCCGGTGAATGAAGAAACGCGTAAAGCCCACGGATGGCCATCCGTGGGCTTTTTTTATGACAAACTTCGATGTCTGCACGAATGAAGTCGCCGGGCTTGATGATCACGTATTCCATTCGTGAGGTGGTTTCAGGTGTAGGGGGTGCGGTGCGTCTGGAAGATGCCTTTGAGGTAGCCGACGGCGAACAGGTGTCCCAGCGAGGCGTAGCCGGGGATGTCCGGGTTTTCGCCGTGCATGGTGGGCACGTGGTCGTCGCGGAGCGGGCCGGCGAACCCGACGTCGTGGTACAGCTTCAACATGGCGGGCATGTCGGTCGGGCCTTCGTCGTGCCAGGTTTCGGTGAAAGCGTCAGCCGAGCCTTCCACGTCGCGCACGTGGACGAACGCGAGCCGACCCTGCTCGGCGAAGCGGCGGACGGTGGCTTCGAGGTCACAGCCCATCAGCTTGAAATTCGCCTGGCAGAACGTCACCGCATTGTGCCGGCTCGGCGCGAGTTGGTACGCGCGATCGAACGCCTCGACACTGCCGAACAACCGCGGCACGCTGCCGAGCTGCGGCAACGGCGGATCGTCCGGATGCAGCGCGAGCGTCACGTCCGCCTGCTCCGCAGCGGGGAGCACCGCTTTGAGAAACGCCTGATAGTTCGACCACAGTTCATCGTGACTCAGCTCCAGCTCATCGGCAACAGGAAGCTTCGTCAGCTCGAAGCGCGTGGTCAGCGAGCCGCCGCGCAGGGGCACGCTCACATCTGTGCGATGCCAGTCATGCTCGGCGGTCTTCGGGCGGAGCATGAAGTTGTAGCACAGCAGCTTCAGGCCGAGTTCGCCCATGTGGCCGAGCATCTGGCGGTAGCGGTCGAAGTCTTCGTCGCGGCCCGGTTCGCCGCGTTTGATGCGGCTCATGTCGAACGGATCGCCTTCCAGGCCGAGCAGCGTGATGCCCGCGTCGGCGAAGCGCGCCTGCAACGTGCGCAGTACACCGGCTTCCCACGGCGGGCCGAGCCCGGTGAGTTGCGGCTGGGCCTTGACCACCGCATGTGTCACGCCGACCTGCTTCGCCAGCGTCCAGCAGCGCTAAGCTCGCCCGGCTAACGTGGGGTTCATTTGTTGTTGTGTCAGCCGGCCGTCGGTTCCCATCCTCGACTGCGCTTGACTGCTTCCAGCCACCGCTCGCGCAGCTTGTGCACGCGATCGTCCGACATCGTCGGCTCAAATCGGCGATCGACCTGCCACTGCGCCGCGATCTGCTTTCGATCGGTCCAGACACCGGTCGCCAGCCCCGCCAGGTAGGCCGCGCCGGCCGCGGTTGTCTCCGTCACCTTCGGCCGAACGGTCGGCACGCGAAGCACGTCGGCTTGAAACTGCATGAGCAGATCGTTCGCCGCAGCGCCGCCATCGACCCGCAACTCTGTGATGTCCATGCCCGCGTCGGCGTGCATCGCTTCAAGTACGTCGGCGGTCTGGAACGCAATCGCCTCCAGCGCCGCGCGGGCGATGTGGCCGGCGGTCGTGCCGCGCGTCAGCCCGACCAGCGTGCCGCGAGCGTATGGGTCCCAATGCGGTGCGCCAAGCCCTGCGAAGGCGGGCACGAGATACACGCCGCCGTTGTCGTCCACGCTCGCAGCGAGCTTTTCGATTTCACTGGATGAGTCGATCATGTGCAGCCCGTCGCGAAGCCACTGCACCACCGCCCCACCGATGAAGATGCTGCCTTCGAGCGCGTATTCGACTTCGTCGCCGAGTTGCCACGCAATCGTCGTCAGCAGGTTGTGCTTTGAGGTGCGGGGTTTGTTACCGGTGTTCAGCAACATGAAGCAGCCCGTGCCGTAAGTGTTCTTCGCCATGCCGGGCGTCATGCACATCTGCCCGAACAGCGCCGCCTGTTGATCGCCCGCCACGCCCGCGATGGGCACGGCAGTGCCGAGCAGTTCCGGGTCGGTTTCGCCATACACTTCGCTCGACGGCCGAACGTCCGGCAGCAGCTCGCGCGGGATGCTCAGATGTTCGAGCAACTCATCGTCCCATTGCCCGGTGCGGATGTTGTATAGCAGCGTACGTGAGGCGTTGGTCGCGTCGGTGATGTGCACTCGGCCGACGGTAAGCTTCCAGATCAGCCACGTATCGACCGTGCCGAAGGCGAGCTCGCCGCGCTGGGCGCGCTCGCGTGCGCCGTCGACGTGTTCGAGCAGCCAGTTGATTTTCGTGCCGGAGAAGTAGGCATCGAGCACGAGGCCGGTCTTCTGTTGAAACGTGTCGGCGAAGCCGGCGTTGCGAAGGCGGTCGCAGAGGTCGGCGGTGCGGCGGTCCTGCCAGACGATGGCGTTGGCGATCGGCTCGCCGGTCGCGCGGTCCCAGATGAGCGTGGTTTCTCGCTGGTTGGTGATGCCCACGCCGGCGATGTCGCCGGGAGAAAGGTCGGCCAGATCCAGCGCTTCGCGGGCGGCACGCAGCTGCGACCGCCAGATGGCCTCGGGGTTGTGCTCCACCCAGCCCGGCCGGGGGAACAGCTGCTCGAACTCATGCTGAGCCCGGGCGACGATGCCCCCCTGCTGGTCGAAAACGATGGCACGCGAGCTGGTCGTGCCCTGATCCAATGCCAGTACGTGGGTTTTCGTCGTCATCGCGCCACTCCACTTCGCTGCCCGATTTCACTGTCTCGCTCAGCCACCCCATCCTACTGCGAACGCCCGCGATCTCACACCATGACCCGGTTTTGTTAGCCCCCCTGCCCAACCTGCGCAGAACTTTGCCCAACTGCACAATTCCGCGACCCGCCGGGCCGACCATCGCATAGAATAAACGTCAGGCGCAAACGACCGGCAGGCGGCTGCCGAGGTCTCGGCTTCGATCCTGTCGGCCGGTGTGCTATATTGATGACCTGTTCCCCGTACGCCACCTACAGGAGGCCCCCCTTTGTCGCTTCAAGAACAACTGCACGAGCTTTTCCTGCTGGACCAGCAGCTTCGCGGCCTGCGTAACCGCCTCGACGCCGGGCAAAGTCGCCAGCGGGCGCAGCAGAACAAGCTCGTGCAGCTTCAGCAGCAGCAGCAGGAGCTTTCCCACCAACTCCGCCAGACCCAGGTCAACGCCCAAACGCTTGAGAAGCAATCCGGCGAGATGGAGGCCCGCATCAACGAACTGCGCGGCCGCATGAACAACGTCACCAGCAATAAGGAATACTCCGCCCTGCTGGTCGAGGTGAACACGCTGAAGGTCGACAAGAGCAAAATCGAAGACCAGGCGCTCGAACAGATGAACGAGGTGGACACGCTCAAGCAGCGGGTCACCGATATCGAACAGAAGATCGACGACCAGAAAAAACTCGTCAGCGGTGCGGACAACGAAGTCGACTCCGCCCGCGCGGAAGTGGGCGATCGTCTGGATGAAGTGGCGAGCAAACGTCAGGCCGCCGCCGAGAAAGTACCCGCCGACGCCCGCGCCGTGTTCGAACGGCTTGCCGACTCATACGAAGGCGAAGCGCTTGCCGAGGTTGAGGAAGCGAACCGCCGTCGCATGGAATACAACTGCGGCGGCTGTTACATGAGCCTGCCTATCGAACGCGTCAACGGCATCATGATGCGAACCAACGAACTGGTCACCTGCCCCAACTGCAACCGCATCCTCTACATGAAACCCGAGTTGAAGTCGGCGCTCAGCGGGGCGAAGTAACCGACGATTGAAGATTCGCGTATCGTTCGCTTCCATCCGCAACCCCTTCGCTTCAATCGTCCATGAATCTGATCATCCACATCGATGGTGGCTCGCGCGGCAACCCGGGCCCGGCCGGGGTTGGTGTCGTCCTGCATGATGCAGACACGCGCAAGCCTGTACACGAGGCCGGTTACTTCGTCGGCCGAACCACGAACAATGTCGCCGAATACACCGGCCTGCTGCGCGCCCTGGAAATCGCTCACGAGCACAACGCCGCGAGCGTCACCGTCCATAGCGACTCACAGCTCATGGTCCGCCAGTTGCATGGGCAGTACAAGGTCAAGTCCGCCGACCTCAAGCCGCTGTTCGACAAGGCACGGCAGGCGCTGGGCCGGTTCAAGCAGTGGAAGCTCGACCACGTTCCGCGTGAGAAAAACGAGCGAGCCGACGAGTTGGCCAATCTCGCGATGGACGTGCGGAAAGACGTGATCGCCGTCGTCAACGGGCAGGCGAGCAAATCGACCGCCGCCCCACGCGCGGCCGCAGCAGCGCCGGCGAGCGCGAAAGCCATCGACACCGAGACCATGTGGCAAGTGCGGATCGAAGGCGAGTCTGAGGTCTGCCCCGCTCACATGCCAGCCGACCACGAGTTCACGATGGGCTCGACCGTTGGCGAGCCGAACCTGTGCACCCACGCCGCCACCGCGATCTTCTCCACCCGCCTGCCCAACTGGTCCGCCAGTCGCCGCATGGCCAACGTCCGCTGCGCCGCCTGCGACCGTACGATCCGCATCCGCCGCAGCTAAGTCGCCTGTGATCGACCGACGGTCAGTTCGTTTCGCATGATCGCCATGCTCACACCGCCGGCGATGAGCACCACGACGACCTCCGCGGCGCGGTCGAGCACCGCCGCCGCCGCCGCGGTCGCCGTCTCGACTGGTGCGAGCACGGGGGCGAGCACCGCGATGAGCCATTCGCTCAACCCCAGCCCGCTCGGCGTCAGCCCCACCAGTTTCACCAGCACGCTGGCGGCACTGATGAGCACCGCCTGTTCGTAGCCGATGGGTTGGCCCAGCAGTGCAAACGCCAACCACAGCCGCAGCGCCGCCGCCAGCAGGTCGGCCGTGCGCAGCGGCACCCACAGCCAGCCATGTCGCACCGCTCGGCCGAGCACGCGCCTGCCAATGGCCCCCGTCACGCTCGCCAGCACCACCACCGCCGCCGCCAGCGCCAGCCAGCCCGCCGTAACGCCAGAGACCAGCAGCGCCCCCGCCGCGATGCCTGACACGACCACCGCGAGCGCGAGCACGATTGCCACAATCACCGCCGACTGTCGCAGCGGCAGGTCGTGCCGCCATTTCAGATACGCCGACCGCCCCACCAGCCCCGCTCGCGGCAACGGCAGATAGTTCAACACCGCACTGACGCACACCAGCCCCACCATCCGCGCCGCCCCAACGCCCGGCGACGCGTCAAAGCTCAACGTCACCGCCCAGAACAGCAGCCCCGCCAGCACCAGGTTGCCCAGCACCACCACCGCCAACACGACGAACCCGCTCAACGGCGCATCGGCAAGCACTGTCCAGTCCACCCCGCGCACCGCATACACCACCGCCAGCGCCAGCAGCGCAACGCCGAGCAGCAGGCCCAGGCCACGTCCAAACTGTCGCAAGCGATTCAATGGCATGGCCGAGATCGTAGCAAAGACAGGCCTCTCGCCGAGGCAATCGACGATGAGAAATCAGCAACCAGCCGATCGGGCCGACCCGGCCTCCCGCTCGCGGACTCGCCCAAGGCTCGGCTTTCTCAAACCAGATACCAGCGACGCGAAACCAGAAACCTTCCCAGCGTCGCCTGATTTGCCCCAAGGCGGTACAATGATGGTGGACGGGGTGGCCCGACACTTCAAGGCCGGCCGATTCCTGTGACATGATGGATCATCATTCCCGAAGTACAAAGGTGGGGTGACCGATGGCTCAGCAGGAAACCAACTCGCAACAAGCTCAACCGCAGGAACCCGCCAAGCCGCGCAAGCCGTGGTTCGGTACGCCGACGGCGATCCTCATCCTCGGCCTGCTGGTCTGGGTGCTGGCGCTGGCGGCGGCGGGCGGCGCGACCGTGGCGAATCATATGCTTCTGCAAGATGCCACATTCACCGATGAGCCCACGCGGATCGCTTTCAACTACCTCGTCTACTTCCCGAGCACGCTGCTGGCGGTGCTGGGGGTCGGTATTGTCGTCCTCGCGGCGGTGCGTTGGGGGGTGTACGGCCGAGACGCCGTGGGCGTGCCCGACCATCGCGGCCAACAGGAAGTCGTCGACCTGCTCAAGCAGGTCAACCAGCGCCTGCTGATCAGCGAAGCCGCCAAGCGCATCGCCTACCGCGAGCAGGATCTGCAGGCATTGCGGCACACCATTCAGATGGACGTCGAGCGCGGCCAGTTCGATGCCGCCCTCGTCCTCGTCGGCGAACTCGCCCAGACGTACGGCTATCGCGAGGAAGCCGAAACCTTCCGCGAACAGATTGCCGTCGCACGCTCGGCCGAGCAGGACGCGAAAATCAGCGAATCGCTGGCAAGACTTGACGAAATCCTCGCCCGCCATGACTTTGACCGAGCCGGGCGCGAAGCGGCGAAGATTCAACGCCTCTACCCCGAGTCCGAACGCGTACGCGACGTCACCCGCCGAGTACGCGAAGCTCGCGAGCGTTACAAGATGCAACTCGAGCGCGAGTTTCTCGAAGCGGCGGAGCGAGAAGACATCACGCAGGCGATGAACGTGCTCAAGACAATGGACAAGTACCTCAGCGAAGCCGAGGCCGCGCCACTTCGCGAGACGGCCCGGGGCGTGATCGGCAAGCAGCGCGACAACCTCGGTGTGCAGTTCAAGATCGCTGTGCAGGACAAGGAATGGACCGCCGCGGTGCGCGTGGGCGAACAGATCATCCGCGAGTTTCCCAACACGCGGATGGCTGAGGAAGTGCGAGCGATGATCGACCTGCTGCGCGAACGCGCCGCGGGCCAGCAGGCCGTCCAGGCCACCCCCTGATCGACCGTTCGCTCAACAATCACAGGTATGAATGACAGAAGCCCACACCGTCACAGTGTGGGCTTCGCTCGTTTAGACAACTGAAAAGAGATCAACCGTTTTCGTTCGATGCGGCGACCGCTTGCGCCGCTTCGAGGCTGCGGCGGGAGTCGTAGCCCTGCGCGATCGGCATGCGGCGACCGAAGCCGAACGCTCGGCCGGTGATTTTCAACCCCGGCGCCATCTGCTTGCGTTTGTATTCGTTCACGTCGATCAATCGCACCACTCGCAGCACGACGTCCGCATCGAAGCCGGTTTCCTTGACGATCCGTCGGGCGGACTGCTCCCGTTCGACATAGCGTTCGATGATTTCGTCGAGCACTTCGTAAGCAGGCAGCGAGTCCTGGTCGGTCTGGTCCGGGCGCAACTCGGCGCTTGGCGGTTTGGTGATCGTGTCTTCGGGAATAACCGGCCCGTCGAAGCGTTCGCGAAGCGGCGAGGCGGGGTCGTCGTTGATCCAGCGGGCAAGCTGGTAGACCATCATCTTGGGCACGTCGCTGAGGATCGCCATGCCGCCCGCCATGTCGCCGTAGAGCGTGCAGTAGCCGACGGCGACTTCGCTCTTGTTGCCGGTGGTCACCAGCATCGAGCCGAACTTGTTGGAGAAGGCCATGAGGATGATGCCGCGCACGCGGGCCTGCACGTTCTCTTCCGCCGAGTCGGGGGGCAGGCCCTGGAAGTGCGGCTGCAACAGTTGCTCGAATGCCTGGTGCGGCGCTTCGATTGAGATTTCATCAAACGCGATGCTGAGCTTCTCGGCCAACAGGCGCGCGTCACGCTTCGAGCCTTCGGATGAAAATCGGCTGGGCATGGCGATGCCGCGCACATTCTGCGAGCCCAGCGCTGCGACGCAGATCGCGGCCGACACTGCTGAGTCGATGCCGCCGCTGAGTCCGATCACGACCGACTTAAACCCGCACTTTCGGCAGTAGTCGCGCAGCCCCAGCACCAGCGCGTGATAGGCTGCTTCCAATTCCGACTTCGTACGTACCTCACCCCCGACGGTTGCGGGCAAGTCGGCCGACGGCATGTCCGCCACGGCGCTCGTCGCTTTCCGTGGTTCGGGTTTTTCATTGCCCGCGGCGGGCTCGCCGACGGGCAGGTCGACTAGCAGCAGGTCTTCTTCAAACCCCTTCGCCTCGGCGATGAGGTTGCCGCGGCTGTCGATCACGCAGGAGTACCCGTCGAAAACGAGTTCGTCGTTGCCGCCGACCTGATTGCAGTAGACCAGCGGCAGGCCGTGGCCGCGGGCGGCGCTGGTCATGAGCCTACGGCGGAACGCGTGCTTGCGCACGACGAAAGGCGAGGCCGCGCAGTTAATGAACAGGTCCGCGCCGCGCTGGGCGAGCTGATCGATCGGGTTGTCGTGGTAAAGCTGACGACTGAAAACGCGTTCGTCGTTCCAGAGGTCTTCGCAGATGCTGATGCCGAGCTTCAGCTTGCCGAGGCGGGCGATGTCGACGGCCGGGCCCGGCTCGAAGTAGCGATGCTCGTCGAAGACGTCATAAGTCGGCAGCAGGCTTTTGACATGCCGGTGGATAATCTTCCCGTCGGCACACAGCGCTGCGGCGTTGTAGAGGGCCAACCCGCGCGGCGCGTCGCTGGGGCAGGGGTAGCCGATCACGGCCGCAATATCGTGGCATTCGCTGGCCAGATCCTCCACCGCCTGCACACATTCGCGGATGACCGCCGGCTTCAGCAGCAGGTCCTTGGGCGGATAGCCGACCACCGCCAGCTCGGGCAGCACGATCAAATCGGCCCCCTGCTCGGCGGCCCGGTGTAGAGCCCGGCGGATCAGTGCGGCGTTGCCGTCGATGTCGCCGACGGTCGGGTTTATCTGGGCAAGGGCAATTTTCATAACGCTTCACGGTCACGGGTTTTCGAGTTTCGAGCCTTTGATTGTACGATGTCATGCGGATCGGTGTGCGATCGGCAGCGCCAACCGCAGCCAACCGCCAGGCCGACACAGGTTCGACCCGTTACTGCACGCAATTATTCCTTTATCTGACGGTCGCCAAACGATCTCTCGCTTCACGTGGAAAGGGTTCTCATCATGCGTACGATCACGCTCCTGCTGGTCGCCGGGTTATTCGCCGCGGCCGCGGTCGGCTGCGAAAGCACTTCGCAGCGCGACGCCGAACGGCAACAAACTGCACGCGCGCTCGTTGAGGAAGCCGAGACGTTTCTCGAACGCGGGCTGGAAGACTCGGCGCTGGCGGCGTTCGGCCTGGCGTTGGAAGAGAACCCGCAACTCGCGGCTGCACACATGGGCATGGGGCAGATCTACCTCGGCCGGGGCAACTACGACCTGGCCGGGCCGGCTTATCAACGTGCCACCGAAGTCGAGCCGAGCAATGCTGAAGCCTACTACCGCCTCGGCTTTACGCAGCAGATGCGGGGCAGCGTCGAGCAGTCGTTGCGCAATTACCTGCGTGCGCTGTCGCTCAACCCGGAGCATATGGAAGCGAACCGCGACATCGCGTCGGCGTATTTGCAGGTCGGCCGCGCTGGCGACGCCGTGTCCTACGCACGCCGCGCTGTTCGCCTCAATCCTGATAGCCAGGCAGCCTGGGCCAACCTCGGCGGCGCTTACAGCCTCCTCCGCCGATACGAGGAAGCGCGCGACGCTTACCGGCAGGCGATGGATCTGGGCGAACGGCATCGCCCCGTCATGCTCGGGCTCGCGGAAGCACACCTGCAACTGGGCAGCCATGAGCAGGCCGTCCACGTGCTTGAAGTGTTGCTTGAGGATCACCCGGACTACGGCCTGGCCCACGAACGCATGGGCACGGCGTACTTCCGTCTTGGCGAATACGAAAAGGCGCTGGCCGCGTATGAGCGCGCCCACGAAATCGACGAACGCGACACCTCCGCGCTGAACGGGATCGGTGCGAGTCTGATGACGATGTATCTTGAAACGAATCGGCGGGAGTCGCACTTGCGCGATCGGGCTGTGCGAGCCTGGCAGCAGAGCCTGCGCATCCGCCCCGACCAGCCGCGGATCTCCGACCTGATCGTGCGATTCAGGCGGTCGTGACCAGTGATCAATGTGGAAAGGTTGCTGTCAACGCGGTCAACCTGTTCAGCCCCAGCGTCCAAGCGCGGGAGGACGCCCCCAAGCCAAGCGTAGCGGCTGGGGGTGCCACACAGCAAAAGCGAAGCGTGCTGTGTGCGAAGGACATCCACGGTGATTCGGCACACAGCACCCTGCGGACTGCTGTGTGGCACCCGCTACGTTTGGATGCGGAATGCTCTAAACACTTGGATCGAGTGGGGGCGAGCCCACTTGTCGGCTTGAGCGGGCATCAACCGCCGGCGACGGCTGCGGGCTCGCTGGCCTTTAGCGTCAGGTTCTCGCCGTGCGGCCCCGGCTCGAACACGTGCACACCGGACATGTCGACATACAACGTGACCTGCTGGTCGTCGGCTTCCAACCGCTCGGCCGACACGCGGGCGACGAGCCGCTGCTTGTTGGCCGTCATCACAAACAGGTCCATCGCCGAGCCAAGCGGCTCGACCACGCTCAGCGTACCCGCGAGCTGCTGGTCCGGGCTGTTTGCCTTCTCCGACGCACGCAGGTGCAGCGACTCCGGCCGAACACCGAGCACGACCGGCTGCCCAATCCGCCCGGCGAGGCATTCGGCCTTCTCCGCGTTGAGTTTGATCTTGCCCGACTCGCCGACGAACCACGTATCATCGCCTTCCTGTTTCAACTCGCCTTCAAGGAAGTTCATCGGCGGCATACCGAGGAAACCCGCCACGAAGCGGTTCGCCGGGTAGTGATAGATGTTCAACGGGCCGTCGGCCTGCTGGATGATCCCGCCGTCCATGACCACGACGATGTCGCCGAGCGTCATCGCCTCTTCCTGATCGTGGGTCACGTAAACCGTCGTCGTCTTAAGCCGATGATGCAGCCGCTTCAACTCGGCCCGCATCTCGACGCGCAGCTTCGCGTCCAGGTTGGACAGCGGTTCGTCAAAGAGGAAGCACGCCGGGTCGCGGACGATCGCCCGGCCGACTGCGACGCGCTGCCGCTGACCGCCGGAGAGCGCTTTGGGCTTTCGGTCGAGGTAGTCGTCGAGGCCCAGAATGGCGGAGGCGTCACGTACCCGTCGCTCGATCTCGGCTTTGGGGAACTTGCGTAGCTTCAACCCGAAGGCCATGTTCTTGTAAACGCTCATGTGCGGGTAGAGCGCGTAGTTCTGAAAGACCATCGCGATGTCGCGGTTTTTCGGCGCGACGTCGTTGACGACGCGATCGCCGATGCGGACCTCGCCTTCGGTGATTTCTTCCAGGCCGGCGATCATGCGCAGCGTCGTACTCTTGCCGCAGCCGGACGGCCCCACGAGCACGACGAATCGCCCGTCAGGGATGGTCATGCTGATGGAATCCACCGCTTTGACGTCGCCGGGGTAAACCTTGCTGATGCGATCGAGTACAACTTCTGCCATGCCAGGTCATCTCCTGAAGACTGAACAGTCCGAGCAACGCTTACGCAAGTGCCTTCGCAGGCAGGCGCTGCCATACCATGCCACCGAAAGCCGAAAGACCTCTGCTCGTCGGCCCGACGAGGTCAGCGGTCTGTTCCCCAGTGTATATCAATACGCGTTTTCGAGCATGCCCGCTTTGTGAAAATCCACGTGAATCGGCGAAAACCCGCCTGCAGGCCCCGCCCCTGCTCCCCCCAGCCACGCAAAAAACCCACGGCGACCGTAGCCGCCATGGGTTTCAGCGATCCGACCACTTACGCCACCGTCTCTCACCCAGGCTGGTCGACCTGCTCCGTGAAGGCTCGCGCCCGGCGGTTCAGTTCGTCGGGCGAGACATCTTCCACGTGCGTCGCGATCGACCACGCATTGCCCCACGGGTCGCGTACGCTCGCGAAGCGGTCGCCCCAGAACATGTCCGCCGGCTCCATGACCGACGTGGCCCCCGCTTCCATCAACTTGCGGTACACCGCGTCAACCTCGTCCACGTAGACGTACAGCGCCCCCGGCATGGGGCCCATCTGTTCGCACGCCTCGCTGATCATGATCAGCGAATCGCCGATGCGAACCTCCGCGTGCATGATCGCCCCGTCCGGCCGATCGTGCCGCCCGACCTCCGACCCGCCGAACACCTGCTCGATAAACGCCACCAACTTGTCCGCACCGGCCACCGTCAGGTACGGCGTCACCGTGTGATAACCCTTCGGAATCGTCTTGACCTGCCCCATGATCGTGCTCCTGACTTTCAAAATATTTCCATTCCACTTCAACGCATCAACCGCTCACGGCTTCAAATCCATCAACGCATTGCCCGTCTCACAATCAAACGGCGCCGAATCGTGCGTGTGAGCGATCCGCCACTCGCCATCCAGTTTGCGGAAGCAAAGCGTCGTCCGCGCCCAGAAGTCATGCGACTCGCCATCGCCGCCCATGCCCCGAATGTTGGTCAGGCAATGAGCGAACGCCACGTCGTCACCGGCAAACACCGTCAGGTCACGCACCTCAAAGCTAAGCTCACCTTTGGTGAAGGCGAAACACTGCTCCCAGTTGTGACGATATTCCTCCAGCGAAATACGCAACGGCGGTACGGCATCAAACGCAGTCATCTGCGACGCGTAAAAACGCATCACCGCATCCACATCCTTCTCGCGTATCGCATGGACCCACGAATTAACCAGTTCGCGTATCCGTGCTTCGTTTGCAACAGCGGGGGCTTCGGTATTCATCATGGTTCTCCTGACTTCACTGCCAAATTCATCACTCGTCGATCAACTACGCGGGCAAGCGACGCGCTCACCCGCACGCTCACCCATACGTCGGCTTCTGCGGCCAGCCGGCGGGCGAATCCTCAAAGTCTTCCTGCCGACCGTAAGGCGTCACATCGAGCAGGCTGTAGGCATCGGTCAACCGTTCGACGCCACGCGCGTACGACGAGTAGGTGTGAAAAATGTCGCGGTCCATGCGGAAGAACACGCTCAGGCCATGCGATTCGCCCTTGAAGGTCGAGTCCGGCTTCTCGCGGAAGTTGTTTTCAATGGGCGCGACGGTGTGATCCAGCGTCGCGTGAAAGTCATAGTTGAAGTCGCTGCCGAACGACGAGTACCAGTCGTGCTTCCAGCCCTTCGCCTGGCGGTAGGGATCGAAGGTTGCAACCGGTGCGCGTGACACGAGCGCGAAACTCGTATCGCGTTCGTTCAGCTTGGTCAGATCGCCCAGCGAATCGACAAAGTCTGTGCAGCCGTCACACCCCTGCTCCCACGCGGGGTCGAACATGAAGTGGTAGACGATCAACTGTCGTCGCCCCTGAAACAAGTCGAGCAGGGTTGCTTCCGCGTCGCGAGGCGCCGGGCCCTTGAAGCGGTAGTCTTTCTCAAGCTTGACCATCGGCAGCCGACGTCGCTCGGCGTTCAACGCGTCGTACTGCCGCGTCAACGCCTTCTCCTTCTCCAGCAACTGCACCCGCGCCGCCCGCCAGGAGGCCCGGTCGCTAATCGGCGGATGCGCAAGTTGCGTTTCCGGCGGTGTCGCCTGGCCCGCTTTACTGTCACAGCATGGTCGCGTCATGTTTTTCCCCGTTTCGCTGCCGAGGCATGAACACGCCCCGACTTAATTATGTAGTTATTACTATATATTATGCTTGAGAACTCAGGTCAAGCAGAATAATGTAATGACGACGAAAAAATTCAACGGAGATCTGGATGCCGCGAGGCCGACCGCGTGAATTTGATATTGAGCAGGCCCTGGACACCGCTTTGGAGGTGTTCTGGCGTCATGGCTACGAAGGCACTTCGCTGGCACAGCTCAGCGAGGCGATGGATATCAATCTGCCCAGCCTCTACGCGGCGTTCGGCAACAAGGAGGCGCTGTTCACCAAGGTCGTCGATCGCTACATCGAGAAGCCGGCGTCTTACCTGCTCAAGGCGATCCAGCAGCCCACCGCGCGGGCCGTGGCGGAGCAGGCCTTCCGCGGCGCGATCGACATGATCAGCAAGCCCGGTGCTGGAGACGGCTGCCTGCTGGTGCACGGCGCGCTGGCGTCAGGCCCGACGGCGGCGTCTATCCGCGAGCAGTTGAACAACCGCCGCGCCGGCGCGGAAGCCGCCGTCTGCCAACGCCTCGAACACGCCAAGGCGGTGGGCGACCTGCCTGCCGACGCCGACCCGGTGCAACTCGCCCGCTACCTGATGACCGTCATCTGGGGCCTGTCCGTTCAAGCGGCGGGCGGCGCGACGCGCAGACAGCTCAAACAGACCGCTGCGCTCGCGATGGAGGCCTGGCCCACGTAGGCCGGCACAAGCCTGTCATCGCACTGACGTTCGGCACCCATAACGATGGCCTTTTGCTGTTGGTTGCGATCGCGTGGATCTACGGCTTCGCCAACCTTGTTCTGGCCCGCGGGTACATGCGCGTTGGTGGAATCGTCGTGGCACCCGTGTGGGCGTTTGCCGTGGGCTTTGTCACCTGGCCCATCATCGTGCTGACCAGCGAACCGCTGGGCGTGATTATCGGGATGCTGATCCATGTGGCCTCGCCGTTCGTGACTTGGTACGGCCTGACGGATCGCGCCCTCGATGAGTCAGCGACGTCAAAGGGCGCGAAGAAAGCCCCGGTGGCGAGCGGCCATGATCAAAAAGAAAGTTGCCGGGACTCCTACGCGTAAGAATCTTTACCACGCCCCCACCCCTTCGCCCGCGAGGTCACCGGTTATGTCCCTTCCGCCACGCTCTCAATTTCCAAAGGACGCGTCACGATGATGGACACGATCACCCCCGTCGATACTGAGTTGAAATCACTACGCAGACAAGTCACGAACTGCCGCCGAATGATCTTGTTGGGCGGTGCGCTGGTGGCCGTGCTGTTAATCCTTGGAATGCAGAGTCAACCGAGCCAAGACGTCGTGCGGGCGCAGCGGTTTGAAGTTGTCGACGAACAGGGACGCGTACGGGCCGTGCTGAGCACCCTCCGAGGTGGCGGGCATCCGACCTTGACATTTCTGGACGCTGAGGGCAACGACCGCATCAACCTTCATGCTGTGCCGCACAGAGGCCCCATGATGGAGTTCATCGACGACAACAAACGGGCCAGAATGCGCCTGTCGCTGCTTCCCGATGGCAACCCAATTCTGGTCATGAACGACCCTGACGGCCAGGCTCGTATGAGCATGCTGCTCCGGATGAACGATGGCGGGCCGTTCATTCGCGTGCTTGACGATCGACAGCGTGTGCGCGGCACATTCGGCCTCACGCGTGCCGTCGCCCCGAAAGCGTGCGATGTGCTTTCCTTTGCCAGCCATGCGCCCTAGCTTGCCAGACTGAGGCGCGCAATCTTCCCTTTTTGATAAGAAAGTCAGTGGGCACGGTTGCGATGAGGGGTGCTTCCGTTATGGTGGAATGGTGGCAACCGCCGTTGCGGTCGTCTTTTGAGGGGCAGACATTCCAGCAGGCATCTACGCCTCCTCCCTTCATTCTCGGTACGTTCCGCCGTCTGCCGGAGTGCCCGAGTCAAGTTTTCGTGAGAGGTGTGATGTGACGCGATCATCGATTAATCTTTTGGCAGCGCGCAAAGTGTGCTGGGTCGGCGCTTGCGCCACTACGCTGACTCTTTTTGCTTTCCCCGCGGCGTCGGTTCATGCGGAGGAGGCCGGCCGGACGGTCAACATTGCCGAGATCGGCTCGTCGCTGCTCAACAGCGACCTGACGATGGGCGCCTCGATGGGCGGCACGACCGTCAACGATGCGGGGCAGGTGCTGTTCCTCTCGCGCGTTCAAGGCACGGACAACTCGAATGACAACGCCTATTTTATCGGTTCGTCCGAGGGGTTGAACCTTGTTGCGCTTCGCCATCAGGAACTGCCCAACGGGGGAACGCTGGCCTCGTTCCGAGGTGCTGTCCTTAACAATGCCGGCGATGTCGCGTTCGCGGCCGCGATTAACGACTCAGGCTCCGACTATCGAGGCATTTTTGTCGGCTCGGGAGACGGGCTGACACAGTACGCCCGCGTGGACCAGGAACTCGCTGCGGGTGACGGTGGCGGCTCCCTCACCGGCGGTGCGATGGGGAACTTGCAATTCAACGACGCCGGCCGAGCGATCTTCACCGCGGGGATCAGTCATGACGGCGACGGACGCCGAGGCATCTTCAGTACGTCGGGTGCGGGCTTGACCGAGTTAGTCCGCGAGTACCAGGACATTTCTGGCACCGACGGAAGGCCGTTCTGGCAAACCGTAGCGTCGAGGCCCGGCCCGGACTTCTCCAGCAACAACATCGGGCAAGCCGTGTTCAACGCTGAGGTCGATGCGCCGGCTGGTGTACTGAACTACTTTGCAACGTTCATCAGCAACAATGGGAATGTGTCGCTTCTCAGCAGCTCCAACGACCCATTGCACATCGGAAACGGCGAAAGACTCCACACCATCACGGACACTTCGATTAACGATGACGGCGTGATCACCTTTCGAGGGACCATACGTAACCAAGATGGCAATGCCATCGACAACTCTCTGGGTTATTTTCGCTATGACCAGGGGCAAATCACCGAACTCGTCCGCCAGGGCGACACCGTCCCCGATGGCGACGGCACGTTCAACAACCTGACGACCGGCAATACCTTGAAGCATAACGACGTCGGCCAGATGGCCTTCCGTTCCACCGTGACCGACGGGCCCGACGGCATCTTCCGAGCCTCGTCCGACGGAGTGGTTCAGATCGCCCGCATCGGCGACGCGCTCACTGACGATGCGACTCTCAGCAGCCTCCTGAGTAGCGCGATGATTGACATCAACGACTCGGGGACGGTCGCTTACCGCGCCGTGGTGACGGTGGGAAGTCAGAACCGCAACGCAATTTATCTGTCCGACGGCATCGACACGGTGCAAGCGGTGCGCCGGGGTGTCCCTGCCGGCGACACATCGATCTTCAGCTTGGTGACAACCCAGGAAGCGGGCCTGAACAAGCACGGCCAGGTCGCGTATCGCGCCAACGGCACGGGTTCGGCGGCCAATCAGATCGTCAACCTCTTCACCCCCGACCTGCACTACCGCGTCAGCGACGACGGCAGCTTCGACGACGGCATGAACTGGACCCTCTCGCTCACGCCGGGCAATCCGCACGACGTGTTCCTGGCCTCGGACTCTAACGTGACCGTCACCGCCGACGCAGGCGAACGCAACGTCAACAGCCTCGAAATCGGCGGCGGGGCCGGCCAAGCGGCGCTGCACCTCGTGCAGAACAGCACGATCAACGTCGCTGAGCAGGTGACCGTCAAGGCGGGCGGCACGCTGGGCGGCGAAGGTTCGATCACCGGCGACGTCGTCAACCTGAGCGGGTTCGTCTCCCCGGGCTCCTCCCCGGGTATCCTCAGCGTCACCGGCGATTACACGCAGGATGAAGACGGCACGCTGCTCATCGAGATCGGCGGCCTGAACGCTGGGATCGACTACGACGTGCTGGACATCGGCGGCGACGCGGTGCTCGGCGGCGAGCTGGTCCTGCGATTCATCGACGGATTCGCCCCTACGCAGGACGACGAATTCGACTTCATGCAGGTGTTCGGCGATACGTTCGAGAACTTCGAGCTGGTCACGATCGAAAACCTCGAGGACGACTTCGAATACGACATCGTCGGCGTCGGCACGCTGGTTGCGCTCAATGACGGGACATTCATTCCCGAGCCCGGCACGCTGGCCCTGCTGAGCATGGGCGGGCTGATGCTGGTGCGTCGACGCAGCCGGGGATAACCCAGGGTCATTGCATCTAAATCAACGGATGGGTGATCCGCAGCGCTCGCGCCGCTCCAAAAACCCGCACTATAGCCCCCTGCTGGGAGTCTGCAGCAGCCTGCTAGAGAGTAAAGCGACTCTTGTTTTTCATTGCTGCCGGGATCGGCGCGGCAAGCTTCTTGTTCGTTGTGCTGACGGAGTTCGCCTTCGACGACACCACGTTGTGGGGACGCCCCTTGCCTGTGTCACCGTCGGGTCCCTCGGAGGATTGGTGCTTTGGGGGCGCGACAGGCTTAGGAGTCCGTCAAGACCCCGACCGACCCGCAACGCGGTAATTACCAACTGCACCTCTCCAGCGATGCCCTCAATCTCCAGTGATTGCTAACACGAACCTTTTGCCCCCCCCACCTCTGCCGCTGCTCCTCCCATCGCACCGGTAGTTCCCGCCGCAGCTTCTCAATGCTGATGCCGTTGGGCTCGTCGCTGCGCAGGGTCGCTTCCACGACGTCGTGGGCGAGCGAGGTCAGCCGCAGCAGCCATCCCACTACGGACTGAGACGGCCGAACTGCTGGCCCAGCATCTGGCGAACCGGCTGCCAGCCTCGCCAGCATTCGACATGCCGGCAAAGTACGAAACGGCGGACCTACTGCGGGCCGATCTGGCCGCCTCTCGGCTGCGCTGGATCGCAGAAGCCAGGACGCCGCAGGAGCGGGCCAAGCGGGCTCAGGGCGGCTTCCTGGCCGATGTGGATGCCGAGGGGCGGCGCATTGACTTCCACGCCCTGCGGACGACCTGTGGCACGTGGCTGGACAACGCCGGCGTCGCGGCCAGTGTGGCCCGCCGAATCACAGGCCATGCCGATGAGCGTGTCCTGCGGCGACACTACCAGCGCACGCCACTGAAGCAGACGCGAGCGGCGATCGAGCTGTTTCCGTCCATGCAGTCGGACGTTCTCACAGGACGCCCCGATACCCCCGCCTATAACCCCGACAGTAGCGACGATAAACGGCGATACTCAGCGGCAAACGGCGTGACGAAAGAGAGGGCAAGCACTGCCCCAAAAACGTCTGAGAAGGCCGGTTTTCAGGCTGAAAAACAAAAAAACCCCGCGAAAACGCGGGGTTTCTTAAAAGCGAGGGTGACGGGGCTCGAACCCGCAACCTCCGGATCGACAGTCCGGTGCTCTGACCAATTGAGCTACACCCCCATACTCGCTTGTCCGTCCACCCAGCATGCTGGGCGAGCCGGATACTTTACCCATGCTGGCGAACTTGTCAACCAAGCCAGCATTGTGGAAAACCTGAACCACGAACGCAGCGGCGATCGGCAATCAATCACCCGATCGGCTGCTCGACCGCAACTCGCGAGCTCGATCGCGTAACGCGTCCTCGTCCACGTCCTCCGCGGCCGGGGCGGGGATGAGCGAGAAATGCCAGTGAATGTCGCTTCGCATGCCGGGAATCATCTCCGCGATCAGGTCCGGGCCGGGGTACTCCCACCAGGGGGCACGGGCGCGGGCGGCGGTCCACAGCGGCTCGTGGGCCTCGGCTTCGAGGCGGACGTCGTACTTGCCATAGAACGTAAACGGCACGCTCAGCGGCGTTCGGCCAACCTCTTCATCATTGAGGTGCACCAGGGCGCCGCTCGGCTCGGAGGTCAGGTGAATCGTTCGCTGGACGCAGGCGGTGCCTGTCAGGGCGAGCGTGAGCAGCAACAGCAAGAGGGTTGGGCGTGGCATGGCAGGATTGTAACGCAGGCGAACCGGTAGTATCGATGTGTTGATTCGAGGCTGGGGGCGCGGTCAGTCGGCGGGCGGGTTCATCTCGTCGGCCAGGGATTCGAAGGCGGACTGGATGGCGTCGCCGTCGAAGCCCCGGCGGGCGAGGAGGCTGTATAGCCGACGCTTGCGGGTGGCCGGGTCGAGGCGGGCCATGGCGGGCAGGCGGCGTCGCAGCAGGTCGGCTGCGTCGCCGGCCTGGTCCTGCGACTCGCGGGTCTCGGCGACGAGGCGGTCGACCAATTCGCGGTCCAGGCCTTTTTGGCGGAGCTTTTGCCGAAGCAGATGCGGGCCGGCAGGCTTGCGGGCCTGTATTTCACGCATGAGGGCACGGCCCAGGGCGTCGTCGTCGAGAAAGTTTAATTCGGTGAGGCGGTCGAGCACGCGTTCGCGGACGTTCGGCTCGTAGCCGAGCTGGGCGAGCTTGCGGTCCAGTTCCGATCGGCTGCGGCCGCGCCGGGCCAGGCGGTTCATCGCCTGACGAAGGGCTTTGTCGTACACCGCGGCCTCGGAGACGCTGGCGGCGAGCGTGTCGGTCCACGGCATGCCGACCTCCAGCTCCAGCTCGGCGATGCGCTGTTGGGGCAGCGTGGCGACCACTCGGCCGGCGACGCGGACGGTGGCCCGGCTGGGGTCGCGCTGCGTGGGCTTGATGGCGGTGATCTGCGACGGCTCGGACATGGGCGGGCGTTCCTGAGGGGGCACGATTTAAGGCATTTTAGACATTCGGCAGCGAGGCAAAGTTGACGAATCGCTCTCACTGCAAAAGAATACCTGCTTGACCCCCAACGCCCGCGAGCAACAGGACCGCTGAACATGGCTATTCGTGACGAAGACATTATCAACGTCGATCCCACGCCGCAGACCGCTGCCGAGGCGTTCTACCTGCCCGAGGTGTTCAAGGGGCTGGGAACGACGCTCAAGCACGCGATCGGCTCGATCGGCGGATCGAAGCGGAAATTGAACAAGGCGATGGAGTACCCCGAAACCCGGCGCGAAGACCTTCCCGTGCTTCAGGGCGGGATGCACATCGACAACTTCCGCGGCGTGCACCGGCTGAACCGCGACGAAGACGGCCGAGTCAAGTGCGTCGCCTGCTTCATGTGCCCGACGATCTGCCCGGCCAACTGCATCCACATCGAAAGCGCCGAGTCCCCCTGGGACGACCGCGAGAAATACCCGATCAAGTTCGACATCGACGAGCTGCGCTGCATCTATTGCGGCATGTGCGAAGAAGCCTGCCCGGTGGATGCGATCGAGTTGACGCATGTCTACGACATCGTCGGCCTGACGCGGCAGGAAATGATCTTCGACAAGCAGAAACTGCTGTCGATCTACGACCAGACCATCGACCGCAAGCCGATGTAAGGTGATGACGGTTGAACGAGCATGGGCGATCGACACGACCTGCTTACCTGAATCTTCCAACGTCGGAATGTGCGTACGAGATGCGCGCCAGCGCAGCGTGGTGAACCCCCACATCGCGCCGAGGCACACACATCGGTGCACTTGTCGCGCAGGCGCTGGACGAGGCGAGCCTCATCGTTATCTTTCCTCGCTCGGCCCGGTGGTTCCGTTATCGTCTCGTCGGCACCGCCCACGATGAGGTGCCCCCCCGTCAACTGGGCGTGCCAGAATCGTGTAACCTGCCTCCGCGTGCCGGGATTGCACGTAAAGACGGGCCGTCGCTTTACGTTCAGCGCAGGCAGCACAGGTCGGCCTGATCATACGGGTTGGCCCCTGCCTGTCCGGTCATCAGCAAACATTCACTGCCGGGGTGAGCAAGGCAATTAAGCGCATGCGGATCTGGTTCAGCAAGCATTGGCAAGTCCCGGGAGTGGTGGCGATGGTGGTCTGCCTGGTCGTCGGCGGGCCGGCGATGGGCGGCGACGACTGGTTGGAGCAGCCTTGGCATCCCGAACGCGATTGGAGCGTCACCGCCTTCATCGGGCAATGGGACGAGTCGCGGTTCGCCGAGATCCTCACCTTCCGTGGCGGCGACATGAAAGCGTCCTACCTGGCGGGCTTCGCCCTGAACCGCCGAATCGCCCGAAAAGCGAACGATATCGTGCACTGGGAGGTGGAGGCTTCGGTGTTCCGCCACTGGCGCATTCAGGATAACTGGGAGGGCAACCTCGCCCTGGTGGTGCGTTGGACGGCATTTCCGTGGGACCGATACGTCAACACCAGCGCGGCGTTTGGCAGTGGTGTCTCGCTGGCGAGCGAGAAGCCGAAGCTGGAGGGCACGACGCGGGAGTTTCTACATCATCTGCTGGCGGAGGTGGAGTTCGCCCCGCCCGGCGATACGCCCTGGAGCGGCGTCGCCCGCGTGCATCACCGATCGGGCGCGTTCGGCCTGTATGGCAGGCACGGCGGCTCCAACGCCATCACCCTCGGGCTGCGTTATCGATTCTGATTCGCCCCCCACGGCTCAGTCTTCCACAATTTGCGGTATCCGCTCGACCCGCGGGTCGGTGAAGATGTCCGCCTCGTCCCGGCTGGTGCTGGAGAACTCGGAAACAACTGCGCCTTCATCGCCAGCTTGAAACCAATGCAAGGTGTTGGGCGGAATGGTGAATTGTTCGCCCGGGCCAAGCTGGATTTCGTGAAAGACGGTGTAGTAATCTTCACTGCCGGCCGGAACGCGAGCAACCGGCGCCGCCGTGGACTCACCTTCAACATACAAGTACACCTGTCCGGATCGGCAACGGAAGGTTTCCATTTTGCCCGGATCGCCTTCAACCGGGGGGTGCTTATGCTCTGGACAGGTTTGCCGGGGGAGCAGGATCAGCTCTTTGGCGCAGTAGCGATCAGTGTTGATATAGGTCAGCAGGATCAGCCCTTGCTTCTGCACTTCGTTGAGGCCAAGTTCGGCGACTTCGATGTTGCTGCGCTCGGCGTCCGTAATCGCAATGCCGTGCTGACTGAGGATGCGTTCGCCCTGCTGTTGAAGATGTTTCAGTTCACTTCGCTTGAGCATAATGTCGCCTCGGCTGTCAGATCAGTAAGGTTTATTTGACATTGCCGGCACACCCACTGGCCACCGGCGGTCTACTTCAAAGCCAAGCTTACCATACTCGTTTCCAAGATCGTTGAAACGTATACTTCCGCCGCATCGCATCTCACACCTCGACCTGTTCCTGCGGGAAGCCGGCACCGTTCAAGTTTCCGGCCATCATCATCGGTGGTGCGACCGGCTCAAACTGCCTGGCCGGCATCCGCGACGTGTCGCCGCCAGCTCCAAGCCATCGCTCGCGCAGTGGTGGCACGCACTCGGGCACGAGCAGGCCGATGTGTCTCAGCATGCCGTCATCGCAGCGTTGCTCATGGAATTTGTGGAGATTATGAAGCAGCAGTTCGAGCATGTCCGGGTCGCCCTCGTCGGTCTGCACGAGGCGGATCTTTCCGATGGAGGTGGGCACGGCCGCTTCGAGCTGGGACATCAGTTCCTCGTGCATCTTCTCGCCGGGGCGCAGGCCGGTGAATTCAATCTTCACATCAACGTCCGGCTTCATCCCGTAGAGGCGGATGAGGTTGCGGGCCAGGTCGAGGATCTTGACCGGCTCACCCATATCGAGCATGCAGATGCGTCCCGCAGCTTCCGGCAGTGCGGCCGCGAGCAGGACGAGCTGGCTCGCTTCGGGGATGGTCATGAAATAGCGGGTCATCTCCGGGTGGGTCACCGTCAGCGGCCCGCCCTTGGCGACCTGTTGCTTGAACAGCGGGATCACGCTGCCGTTGGACTCGAGCACGTTGCCGAAGCGGACCGCGCGGAAATCGGTGTCACTGGTGCGAAGCGCAGCCGAGCCGAGCACGATCCGCTCGGCAATGCGCTTGCTTGCGCCCATCACACTTGAAGGGTTGACGGCCTTGTCCGTTGAAACCAGCACGAACTTCTCTGCCTTAAAGCGGGCCGCACACCGCGCGACCGTGAGCGTGCCCATCACGTTGTTGCGCACCGCCTCACCGAGGTTGTGCTCCATCATCGGCACGTGCTTGTAAGCTGCGGCGTGCAATACCCAGGCCGGCCGATGGTGTGCGAAGACCTCAGCCATACGGCCACGGTCCGCGACATCACCGATGACAGGAATGATCTCCAGGCCGGGATGCGCGTTGCGCAGCTCGAGATCGATAAAATACAGGTCGCTTTCAGACTGCTCCAGCAGCACGAGTCGGCTCGGCTTCAGCCGGGCCACCTGCCGGGCCAGCTCCGAGCCGATCGAGCCGGCCCCGCCGGTAACCAGCACCACCTGCCCTGCGACGCCAGCCTGCACCGACGTCAGGTCGAGCTTTACCGATTCACGGCCGAGCAGGTCCTCAATCTCCACCTCGCGCAGCTCGTTCACCCGCGCGCCGCGCTCCATCAATTCCTGGAAGGAGGGCACGGTCTTGAACGCAACGCCGGTCTCGAGACAGCGGTTGACGATCTGCGACATCCGCTTGCGCGAGGCGGAAGGCACGGCGATGACGATCATCTGGATCTCGTAGTTTCTGACAACGTGCGCCAAGTCATCCATGCCGCCAGCGACGCGGATGCCGTGCAGGTACATGCCCCTTTTTGCCGGGTCGTCGTCCAGTAACACGACCGGGTTGAGGACGGAAGACTGGTCGCGACGCATCTCACGAACCAGCCTTTCGCCGGTGTCGCCGGCCCCGATGATGAGCGTGGGCTGGGTCGCGCGCTGCTTCTGGAGCAGGGTGTGCGGGCTTTCGCGGATCATTCGAACAGCCATGCGCGCCCCGCCGAAGATGAGGATCGTCAGCCCCCAGTCGATCAAGAGGATCGACCGCGGGATCTGCGCCAACATGCCGGTAAGGTAGAGGACGCCCAGCGTGGTCAACGTCGCGAGTGAGGTCGCCTTGAACAGCGCTTCGAGATCGGACATGCTGGCGTACCGCCACCAGCCGCGGTACAAGCCGAAGAAGCCGAAGTACACAACCTTCAACGCCGTGACGATGAAGACCGTCTCGAGAAAGGCCTGCCGGTGCGCTGGTTGGCCGAGCGACACGCGCAGCTCGAACGCGATGGCGTAGGCCAAGGGGATCAACAGCAGGTGCAGCCCGATGATCAGCGGTCGTCGAAGAATCAGCAGCTCTCGCCAGTTCATGGGTTGCCCGTTTTTCCAGGTGAGGCCTTCGCCTCCGTCGATTCCCCTCGCTTCCCGCAAAGGTGGAGTTTGCCAAAGACCGGCTGTTGTTGCATCGGCTTCCAGACCGGCCGGGCCTCAATAATCTGCTGTTCCAGCGCCAGACGCACCTGCACCCGGTCCTGCAGAACCGCCAACCGACCGCATCCGATGCCGTCTAATGCGTTGCTAATACGGCAGTTGTAGTCGACGAGGGTGTGTTCATCGTGTGGCGAGGAAGCCAGAGGCGGTCGGCCACGGCGTGGCGGCAATCGGCGGGGCTACAGACAAGTGAAACTTCACTTCTTCGTTGAGTTGGCCACCCCTTCAATGCCCAATCGCCCCCCCCACCGCGGCGTATACCCCCACCGGTGTGCGGCATTTCCACACCGCCGTCCCGCTCGCGTGTAACTCCGGCCCCGGCGATGACACGGCATACAGGACATAACCTGGCCGCAGCCAACCCGGAGGTAGCCGCGCGCCTATGGTATTGGCAGGAGCGGACCACTCAGAATGAGGAGTTGCAAATGATTTCGTCTGGCCGAAACCGTGCGTATTGGGAACAGCGCCTGCGCCAGCAGGAATATCCGACGCTGGAAGCGGATACGCATGTCGATGTGGTCGTGGTGGGCGCTGGCATTACAGGCTTGAGCACCGCGCTGCGTCTGCAGCGCGAAGGCCGACGCGTGGCGGTGCTGGAATTGAATCGCATCGGCAGCGGCACCACCGGCCACAGCACGGGACATCTCGACGCTCACGTTGAACCGTCGCTGGACAACCTCATCCACCAACTCGGCCGAGCGCAGGCACGGCTGGTGGTGGAGAGTCGATTGGCGGCGATCGATCAGGTCGAACGCAACTGCCGTGAACTATCCATCGACTGCGACTTTCAGCGTATCCCCGCCTACTACTACTGTGAAACCGCCGAGGGCCGCGAGCAGGTGACACGCGAACTGGCCGCAGCGCAACGGCTGGGCCTGCGGTCGGAGCTGCGCAACGGCGACCCCCTGCCGTTCACCATTGAACTCTCGCTGCGCCTCGCGCGGCAGGCACGCTTTTCTCCATTGGCTTACGTGCAAGGCCTGGCCAAGGCCTTCGTCGAAGCGGACGGCCTGCTGTTCGAGCAGACGCGCGCCGAAAACATCGAAGGCCGATCCGGGCAGACCTGCGAGGTCAAGACCAGTGGCGGCATCGTCACCGCACACGACGTCATCCTCGCCGGCCACAGCCCGATGCTGGGCCTGTTCAGTACCGAGCCGAGGGTCTACCCCCAACAGTCATACGTGCTCGGCGTGCGCGTGGCAGACGATGTGCCCGATGCGCTCTACTGGGATACGGACGAGCCTTACCACTACACCCGCCTGGCAATGAGCGACGAGCCGGATCTGCTGATCATCGGCGGGGAAGATCACCCCACCGGCAGCGTCGACAACGAACAAGCGTCGTTCAACGCGCTCGAACAGTACGCCTACGAACGCTACGACGTGAAACAGATTGAGCAACGCTGGTCGCATGAACTGTGGGTCTCGGCAGACGGATTGCCCTATATCGGCGAAGTGCCCGGCATGGAAGGCGTACAGATCGCCACCGGCTTTGCGGGCGACGGGCTGACGTATGGCTCGCTGGCCGGGCAGCTGCTCAGCGATGCCGTGCTCGGGAAGGAAAATCCGTGGGCCGGGATTTACACGCCTTCGCGCGTTCGCCCACTGGCGTCGGCGAAGAAGATGACCGCCGGCGTATTGCACATCGCACGCCATTTCGTCGGCGATCGACTGGCCGGCGGCGAGGTCGACAGTATCGAAGACGTGCCGCCCGGCGAGGGCCGACTCGTGCAGATCAACGGCGAGAAGCTTGCGGTGTATCGCGACGATCGCGACCGCGTGCGAGCCATGTCGCCGGTGTGTCAGCATCGCGGCTGCCTGGTGCAATGGAACAACGCCGAACGAACATGGGACTGCCCCTGCCACGGCGGGCGCTACGACGCGCAAGGCCGTGTCATCATGGGCCCACCTACATCGGACCTGCCGGTGCGTGACGTACGGGCGGCGAAGTGAGTTTTCGGTTTCGATCTTCGAACTGAAACCAGAAACTACAATGCACGGATGTTCGACCCGACGTCATGGTCACGGCTTGGAGGGTTGCTGTTCACAGCCAAGACGCTGGTGGACGGATTGTATGCGGGCGGACATGCTTCGCCGCGACACGGCGCGGGCATGGAGTTTCACGACTATCGGCCGTACGTGCCCGGCGACGACCTGTCGGCAGTAGACTGGAAACTGTTCGGCCGAACGGATCGCTACTACCTCCGCCGCGACCGTCGATACAGCGACCTGCACGTGCAACTGCTCGTGGATGTGTCGGCTTCGATGGACTTCGCCGCGCTGGACGGCCCGACACCCGATCGGCCGACCAAGCTCGCGGTCGCCAAACAACTCGCCGCGGCGATCGCGTTTCTCACCATACGACAAGGCGACCGCGTCGGCCTCGCGCTGGGCGGGCAACGGTTGCGCGAGGCCATGCCCGTGCGAAACAGCTGGCCGCATCTGCAACAACTGTGTGCGACATTGGAGCAGGCAACGGTCAACACAGGCGCGGGCGACGTTGGGGCGTGTCTGCGACAATTGCACGCGATGCGGCAGCGGCGCGGGCTCGTGGTGTTGCTGTCGGATCTGCTCGACGAACCGGGGCCGATGCTCGACGGCTTGCAACGGCTTCGGCATGACCGTTTCGAGGTGATCGTGCTGCAAGTGCTTTCGCCGAACGAACTGCACCTGTCGCAGGCAGGCGTCGGCTGGCGTCGGCTGGTGGACGCTGAATCATCGCGTCGGGCGGATGTTCGGCTATCAGGCGCGGGGGCGAAGGCGGAGGTCGAGTACGATCGGCGAATGGCGTCGCATCTGGCGGCGCTGCGTACCGCCTGCCTCAGCCGAGGGGCGGCGTACCAGCTTGTGCGGACGGATCAGCCGGCGCTGATGTCGCTTCGGCAATACCTGGCCCGACGCAGCGCCGCCGGGTGGTGACGGCTGGCTCTGCGTTGCGGTTTCGCTGAAAATGGCAGATGTGCTACGCTTGAACGATACCGGGCCTGCGGATTTCAATCAGGTGTAAATCGAAAGTAGGTTGTTCGCGTGAAAGTATTGTTAACAGGAGCCGCCGGTCGGCTGGGCAGCCGAACGTGGCATGCGTTGCTGGCGAATGGACATGAAGTGCGCGCCACGGATTGTCGATATCGCGCCGACATGCCCGGTCAGCTTGATCTCGTTGACCTGACCGACATGTTGGCCTGCTACCGGTTGATCGAAGGTTGTGATGCGATCGCCCATCTGGGCAACATTCCAAACATATCACAGAGCGCGACAGCCCAAGAGCTGTACCGGACGAACGGCACGATCAACATGAACGTCTTCCAGGCCGCGCTCGAGCTGCGTGTGAACAACATCGTGTTCGCCAGCTCGGTGCAGGTCATCTCCGGCCGGCGTCATGGAAGCGCAACGGACGAGCCGACCGTCACACTCCCTTACCTGCCTGCCGATGGCGACCTGCCCGTGAACCCCGGCAACGCGTATGCGCTCAGCAAGCAGGCCGGCGAGGATGCCCTTCGCTATTTCGCGGCATTGAACGATGCGGGCTGCTACGTGGGGATGCGCTTTCCGGCATTGATAACACCGGAATCATTTGCTCGCTTCGCATCATATCACTGGGGGGAGTCGGCATCGAAGCCCGTTCGATTCACTGGCAACATCAACGAAGCGCTCGCGTTTCTTGCTATGGACGACGCGGCGGACCTGGTCTGTCGGGCACTCGAACGCCCCCGGGCGGGCTACCGACAGTATTTCCCAGCGGCAAGGCAGACCCGGCCGGGCTGGTCCGTACAGGACGCGATCGAGGCATACTACACCGACGTGCCGCTGCGCAAGCCTATCGATCAGTTGACCAGCCTGGTGGACATCAGCGCGCTCACGCGCGATTTCGACTGGGAGCCGACTCGCTCGGATGAAATGGTGCAGCAATCTCAGGAAGAAGCGGACGCGACGGCGTGAGATGGTTCCTCGTTCGAATCCATCGCCCGACTCATACGGATTGGACATGGATTTCGGGTGCAATGGACGCCCACGGATTAAATCCGTGGGCGTCAGCCCGCTTGCACAGAGCCCGCGTTTGATGGGTCATCCGTATCACTGGCCGAACAGGTTCGCCTGGTAGAACATGCCGCGCTGTTCGAAGTACGTCATCGCGTCGGCGGTGGTGTTGAAGACGTTGGTTGCGGTTTCGGTAATGAAAGGCGAAGGCGATTTTTTCGGCTTCCACACGACGTAAACTTCCTTGCCGTGCTCGAAGGCGTGTTGCAGTTCGCGCTCAACGCCGGACGACAAGCCGGGGATGCCGCCGGGCAATTCGGGGATATAGCTAACGATCATGTCGGACTGATCGATGAGTTTGAAGTCGCGCATGTAGATCTGCCCGTCAATGTCGCCGGCGATGTCGAGGATCTGCTTCGCGGACACTTTCAATCGCCGCGGGCCGTCCGGCGTGCTCATCGTCGCTTCGACGAAGTCACGCCCATCGCGCGCCGCCTGCAGCGCGTTTTCGAGCAGCAGCTTCTCATCCACATCACCGGGGTCGAAGGCGATGAATTGCTTGGCAAGCTCGGCGCGGAAGGTGTCAATCTCGGCAAGCACATCCGGCATGCCGACCACGTGTGTCATCGGGAACGACGGGTAGACCCGCCGCATATCCGGCCGACAGATCAGGCGAAAGCAAGTTTGCAGCGTCTCGGAATCGCGGCCGCGCGAGAGGATGTAAAACCGGTCGGCAATGCCTAACGCCTGCGCGAGTAACTCGGTGGCCATGATCTCCTCTTCACGCCAGACCATCAGATCCTTGAGCGTGGCGTCGACGATGTGCTCATCGTGCAGCCGCTGGTGGACGACTTCAATGTTGTCGACGAGACAGATGAGCGTGTCGGGTTTGAGGGCGCGGATCTGGTCGAAGTCGAACGCGGCGAACAGGCCATGCCGCCAGCGGAAAGTAGCGTGAGTATTGACGACGACGTGCTCTTGCGGATGCTGATTCGCGTGGTTGATGACGTCCTTGAACGCTGCCCTGCGAAGCGCGTGCAGGCGGGACAGCGGCAGGTCGAGGATACGGCCGGGCCGAACGTCGCGTGCTTCGTCGTACATGAGGTCGCCGACGTTCAGTAATGACAGCCGCTCGCCATGGTCCGCCGCAGTCTGGACGACCTGTTCGAGATAATGCTTCTTATCCATCCCGACCTGTCCGGTGACGATTGCGCGCATGCCTGAAACCCTTGATTGATGAAAAACGTCGTGCGGAGGCGGAATTATAACGAACACCACGCCCTTCAAAAACAAAAAGCCCCGTAAACCTTGCGGTTTGCGGGGCTTAAAAATGGCCCTAACTGGACTCGAACCAGTGACCTCCACCGTGTCAAGGTGGCGCTCTAGCCAACTGAGCTATAGGACCGTATGGGGCCGCTTAGGGCCACGGTCGGGCAAGGAAGTATACCCGGCCGACGCTCGGCTGCAACTGCCGCAAACGCTGACGACGCGACAGGCATTGGTTGCTACGATGGGGCGCGGTAGGCTGCAGATCTATTACGGATGTGCAGCTGGAGCAACGCAAACAGATCCCGAGCCTTTGGTCGAGTCACAGCCAGCTATGGAAATCAAGCTCAAGTACGGCATAAACCCGAATCAGTCGTTCGCCCGCGTGGTCGTGGAAGGCGACAAAAGCCCTCTGGCCGTCCGCAACGGCAGCCCGAGTTACATCAATATCCTAGACGGACTGCGAGGCTGGCAGCTTGTCCGGGAATTGAAGCAGGCCACAGGCAAGGCGGCGGCGGCTTCCTATAAACACGTCAGCCCGGCAGGCGTCGCGGTGGCCGGGGAGTTGAGCGAGCAGTTTCGCCAGGCGTTTTTCGTTCCCGACGATATGACGCTGTCGCCGATCGCCTCGGCCTACGCCAAGGCGCGCAGCTCGGATCGCGTGGCCAGCTTCGGCGATTTCATCAGCGTATCGGACAAGGTGGATGTGAGCCTCGCCCGGCTGATCAAGCCGGAAGTCTCGGACGGCATCATCGCGCCGGACTATGACGCCGAGGCCTTGGAACTGTTGCAAAGCAAAAAAGGTGGCAATTACGTCATCCTCCAGATTGATCCGGACTGGCAACCGACAGACACCGAGTATCGGCTTGAGTTCGGCCTTCGACTTGAGCAAAGCTACAACGATGCGGTGATCGATCGCGAATTGATCTCCTCCAACGTGGTGACGCAGAACCGCACGCTTTCCGACGAAGCGATCGAGACGCTCCTGGTCACGACGATCACGCTCAAGCACACACAGTCGAACTCGGTGGCGTTGGGCTACCAAGGGCAGGCGGTGGGCATCGGAGCCGGTCAGCAGTCGCGGATCGCCTGTACTCGACTCGCGTGCGAAAAGATGGACCGCTGGATGTTGGCCCAGCACCCGCACGCAGCGCAGTTGCAATACAAAGAGACCGTGCCACGATCGGAAAAGGCGAATCTGGTTGATGCGCTATTGCGGTGGTACGAGTTGGACGTGGCTGAGCGAAGCCTGCTGCAAAGCCAGCTCACGAAGCCCGCCCAGCCGATCACGCTGGACGAGCGTACGCAGTGGCTGAAGAACTTTGGTGACGTGTCGATGAGTTCCGACGCTTTCTTCCCGTTCCGCGACAACCTGGATCGCTCGGCTCGCAGCGGCGTGAAATACGTAGCGCAGCCTGGCGGGTCGAAGCGTGATGCGGACGTGATCGCCGCGGCTGACCAGCATGGCATGGTGATGGTCGCCACGGGCCTACGTCTGTTTCTGCATTGACCCCCACCGATGACGCACGCCGACCAAGGCATTACAAACGCCGTTATTTGGATCGACGGGCAGCGGACAAGCCGCCCCAGACTTGTTAGAATGCCGCGTCGAGTTGTGGGTCAGCCGAGTGTTAAGCACGACTGAGCAAAAGAAGTGAAGTGTGCGTCTTTGCTCGACCCCAGTTCTACTGGAGAGGTGTCCGAGTGGCTGAAGGAGCCGGTTTCGAAAACCGGTGTAGTGCTTTGCACTACCGGGGGTTCGAATCCCCCCCTCTCCGCTTCCCGCGTCCGTCGATGCGGAGCAAACCCCGTTATTTACGGGGTTTTCTTTTGCGCCTCCATCGTCGGCCGTCATCGCCACGCGCGGCCGTTCGTCCGTGGCTATCCGTGGGGTATCGCCAGCAATCCCGACAATCGGGCCGACAATTTGCGGGGCGTCGGCGCTGCCATGCGTGCCGGTGGCCTGCTGCTGCTGTCCCTCGGCCGGCGTGCTCAGGTCAGGCAAGCCAGCAATCGCCGCGTGTTCCTGCTCTCGCAGCGTGTGGCTGTAGCGGTCCATGGTGAGCGTGATGGTGCTATGCCGTGCCAGTGCTTGAGCTACCTTCGGATGCACGCCGCTGCTGGCAAGGTTGGTGATGAAGGTATGCCGCAGGGCGTGGAAGTCGACCACGCGGCCGGCGTCGTCGCGGTAGTCGATCCCTGCCGCGTGCAGGTCGCCTCGCAGCATCCGAGCCGTGTGCCCCTTGTGCGGCATGGCGAACGCCGGCGCTGCAGGTGCTTTGCGGGCCAGGTGGTCGGCAATCATCGCGGCCGTGTCGGGTCGCATCGGCAGCACGTCCCGCCGGCGACGCTTGGAGTAGCCCGCTTCCACCGCCACCGTGGGCGGGTCGGCCTGCATGTCGAAGCTCGAGCGCGTCAGGCTGCGAAGCTCTGAGGCCCGCAGGCCGGTTTCCAGTGCCAGGCGATACGCGAGCCCCCGCTCATGGCCGGGCATGCCCTCGCGGTCTGCCCCGCCCTTGGCAGCCGTCAGCAGCCGCCGGGCCTCGTCAACGCTCAACGCGCGGCGGTCGTGCCGGCGGTCGGTGCGGACGTTCAGCCCGTCCAGATGCTCGACGGGGCTTTCAGCTGCCCGGCCGTCGCGAACCATCCACCGGCAGAACTGCTTGAACGCGGCAAGGTAGAAGTTGAAGGTTTGGGCACTGATCCCCCGCTTTACCTTCTCATCGCCGGCCTTGGTTTTCACCTTCTGATCCTGCCGCTGATCGTGCAGCCAACGGTGGGCCCGGCTCGGCTGAATGTCGGACCACTTCACGAACCGGCAGCCCTTGGCCATGCGTCCCGCTCGCCCCGCCACAAGCTGCGCGTGGGCTTCGGTGTTGCCCTTGGCCACCAGCGCCGCCTCGAAGTCGGCCAGGTGATCGGCCAGCAGCTTTGCCTCAGCATCGCGGCGGGCGTCGACAATGCCCCACTTGAGCAGTGCCTTGCGGATGCGGGCGGGCCACGTCTTCATCGCCATGGCTACGGCCGGGTCGGGGCGTTCGTGGGCCTCGCGGCTCTGTACCAGCCGGCGAAGGTTTCGCGATAGCTCGACGGTCGCGCCCTTGTCGGTGAAGCCGGCGAGCGTATGCGTCACGCCAAGGTGGTCGGTAAAGTCGATGCTGTAGCTTTTGCCGGTGGTCCGCTTGTGGATTCGCATAGCGCTACTTCCCCCTCGCCGCTGATCGGCCGCGTCGCTTCACACTCAGCCCCAGCAGGCGGGCCAGATCATCGACGTTCGCCATGCTCATGCCGTGGCCGGCCATGAACCTCGATAGCGTCGACTGTGGAATGCCGGACTCCATGCTGATGCGGTAGCGGGTCAAGCCGCTCGCTCGGACCTGCTGCCGTATCTGCTCGCTGAATCGTTCCTGTTCGCTCATGACTGTTTCACCTTATATCGGATTACGTCGATTATTGCAAGTATGGTGCCGGCGATGCCGTTCGGTCATGCCGTTCGATCCCTGCCACCCTCTGACTGGTACACATTGCGATTCTGGCTCACTATCCAATATCTACCAGTCAGGGGTCTATAGGCAATGGCACAGATTGGCCGGCCATGCACAAGTAGTATTTGGGCGGAATCGCGCCCTTTTGTGCGTGCGTTTCAGCCCCCACCGCCGCCTTCGCTTTCCGCAGCACATGCTTGCCGAATCCTGCCGACTCGGCCGCTGCATTGACGTCGGCCGCAGGTCGTGGGCCACCGCTCAGCAGGTCACGCAGCCACGCTTCGGCCTCGTCTGCCTTGCTGCTCGACTGGCCCGCCTGCTGTGGTCGGTCCAGCTCCCACGCTGTCACGTCGTCATTCTCATCACCCCAGCGGATCGCCCCCGGCTGGTCGGGGCTCAGGCCGACGATGCTGTATTCGAGCGTGGGGGCGGGCATGAAGTCGTTGGCCTTAACCGCCGCCATGTAGCAGGCATCGGCTTCGTGGTCCAGCTTGCCCAGGTACCAGATACACCGAGCGCTGCCACCGATGGCCCGCCCGCCGCTGAGCCGGTCCAGCGGATCGCTGTAGCCGCCCTTGTTGGTGTGTGCGAAGATCGCCACGCATAGCCCGTACTGCTCGGCAAGCTCCTGCATCGGCCAAAGGCATTTTCGGATGTTCGCGTTGTCGATACAGCGCATCGACGGAAATAGGCTATCGAGCGTGTCGACCACCAGCAGCCGCGTATCCGGTCGCTGGTCCAGCACGCCGGCCAGCTCACCGCAATCGGTCGCCAGGTCGATCATGGTCTTATCGCCGGCGTCGTCGGTCGCGTGGCCGATGATGCTGCACCGCTTCACGTCCGCGCCGGCCTGCTTGAGCCGGTCGCGTATCGCCGCGTCGGTGCCTTCGCCCTTGATGTAGAGCACTTCGCCGGCGTCGCAGGGCGAACCGTCCGGCCACGCCTTGCCATTGGTGACACGGCTGGCCAGGTCTGCCGCGAGCGTCGACTTGCCCCGGCCCGGTCTGCTGAAAATCACATTGATCGCCCCGCGAACAAGCCGGCGCTTCCACAGGTAGGACGTGCCGGCGTCGTCAATCGCTTCACAGGCCCGGACGTGCAGCCGCCGGGCGTTCGCCGGGTCGGTGCTCTTCATCCACTCCCGCAGCGATTCTCGCGGCTTGCTGGTGCTCACGCCGACGTACTCGGCCGCTTGCTTGAGCTGCTTGTAATCCCCCTTCGCCAACATCCCCGCTATGTACAGCCTCGTACCTTCGCGGCGTTCGCGCTGCTCGGCGTCGGAAAGCTCATAGAACCGCAGCACGCTATGCCCGTTGGTCGTGCTCATCGGCGACGCCTCCCCCGTGCTTGACCTACGCACGCCACGATATCGCCGGGGCTGAGCACTTCGGCGCCCTGGTCCGTCAGCACGATCGGCATGTAGTCGTCGACCACGCCGAACCGTGCATGATTCATCTGCACATGCACCAGCGCCACAATATCCCACTCGTCACCCTCGACGGTGATGCACCGCCGGCCGGCAGGTAGTGGAATCGTGGCGATGTGATGAAACCGCCCATCGCAGGGGGGCAGGTGGTCGCTTTCGGATGGTATACTGTTCATGCCTGATTCGCCTTTGGCCGTGGACGCTTCGCCGGCGTCGCACGGCCTTTTTATTGACCTGGTGCAGGCCACCAGCCGCGACGCGCGGCCGGCGATGCACTGGTTAACGGTCTGCTTCCTTCATCGCTGCCCACTCCACGCGAACGGGGCAGCCTGCCGCCGCCCACGCTTCCAGCTCGGCACGACTCCACCGCGAACTGCTGCCAAGCTTCACCTTCTGCGGCCCGAGCCTGCCGCCTTGGTCCATGCTCAGGAAGTGCGAACGGCTCACGCCGCAGTAAGCCGCGGCCTGCTCGGCGTCGAGTAGTGCCGGCGTGAAGCTGGTGGCCCGCCTCAACAGATCCGCCAGGCCCTCGGCCGGCGTCGCTGCTTCGATCGTGTTCGTTGTCGTGTTGCTCATGGCTACCTCGCGTTCTCGCCCTTGAATTCGCCCTGATAAAGCCATCGCTTTTGCTGGTCGCTCCACCAGTAGCAGGTGCATCCGCTCGGCTTTGGGCCGGTCGGCCCGTAGCTGGTGAGCATCAGGTAATGCCGTGCAGGATGGGTCGGCGGGGGCAGGTGCCCCGCGTCTGCCGGCCCGCCGCAGATATTCGGCTGTACGCCGGTGTCGTCGGTGCTCATTGCCCAATTCCCACGACGCGAAGTTGATCGGCCATCGCTCTGAGGCTTCGCCCCATATCAGTCAGCAGCGTATTGCCCTTGCGCTGCTCTTCGAGCTGTTGTTTCTGCTCGTCGGGCACGCCAGCCCGGATACTGTCGGCCATCGCTGCGAACGCCATACGATGCGACTCGGCCGATCCAACCTCAGTCAGCGACAGCGGCCCCATGTCGACCTGTAACGGCTTCGCACGTAGCGAGCGGGCGTCATCGGCCTCGGCTTTTAAGCTGTTCAGGAAGTCGGCAGACGCCCGGCTCTGCGCCGCCCGCTCGTCAGCCGCGTCGGCGATGTACTGCGCCCGCTTTTCTGCGTCGGCCCGAATGCCGTCAAAGATTTCCATCACGGCACTTGATGCTTTACCGCCTTTGAAATCCTCCAGCGCTTTATTGATGTCGCTTACCGCGTCTGTCGCCCGCTTCATGTTGCTGGCGCTGTCCATCCCCAGCAGCTTGGCGAAGAAGTCAACCATCGAACTGGTTTTAACCTCCCGGCCCATAGCGCCCGATGCCAGGTTGAGCCCCCGCTCAGCCGCCCGCAGGCCGGTTACTGCCGCCTCTGTCGCGGTAGTGGCCCCCAGCCTCCAAGCTCCCCACGCCGCCACGCCGATGAGCAGGCCATCGCTCACAACAGCAACGCCTTTTGCCGCAGTTTCCATAGCATCGGCAACGTGTTCCCCCGCGTCTTTCCCCTCTGTTCCAAATTCAGTCAGCTCGCTTACCGCAGCTTCGATCCACGGCATGAACTGAACGGCGAACGACTGAGAAGCAAGCTTTACTCTCAATCCAAGCCGCGTGAACGCATCATTGGCAAGCTCAACCTTCGCCGCATCGACACGGTTCACAGCACCGCCGAACCGATCGACCTCGGCCGACGCCGCCGACAGTCCCGCCTTGCCCTGGTTGAGCACGTTGAGCATGTCAATGCCGGCCCGCCCGAAAATCTGGTAAGCGGCTGAAGCCTTGATGGAATGATTTTCAACGCCGGCGATGGCTTCAGCGATCTCGGCGAACTGCTCATCAGGCGACATGCGGGCCAGGCGGCGGACGTCTAATCTAAGGTCATCGATCGCACCGCCGGCACTGCCGATCCCCCTCGCCGCGTCGCCGATGTTCCGCTGCATCCGCTGCAATGAGCTGTCGAATTGCGATTGTCCCACGCCGGCGAGGTTCGCCGCATGGCGGTAGGCCTGTAATTTCTCGATGTTGATACCGAGCTGGTCGGCATACTTCGCCGTGGCGTCGATCGCGGTCATCTGCTGCTTGACGATGGCGGCGGTGATCCCCGCAGCGACGCCACCGGCGATAGCGCCGTACTTGGCGATCTGCACACCCGCACGCGCCACACCGCCCACCAGCCGGCGGGTTGCTGCTCCGGCCCGCTGCATGCCGGACGTAAAAGGCCGGCTGTTCAAGCCGAGCGTTACCGATAAGCTGCCGATTCTCTTTGCCATGATCGTTACCTTGTTTCGTGGAGCAGGCCGGCGAGCGGAATGCCCCGCCGCCGTGAGCGTGATGTGCTACGCAGTGCGTTGGCGATGCGCGGAAGTTGAGCACGCGACCAGACCCGGCCCCGCGTCGTGCGACTGGCCGGCCTGATAGCGCGGGTTCGTGTGGCGTAGTGGATCTGGTGAGTCGCAACGCCGAGCGTACGGGCCAGGTCGGAGATATTGAACAGGTCAGCCAACGCGCACCCCCTCGCCGGCGGTGGCCTGTTGAGCGCGTTCGAGTAGCGCGGCCTCGACGGCTTGTAGGTCGCATACAAAACGGTCGCCCGCCCGCAGGGCCGGAACTCGCTTCGCCTCGGCCTCAGCACGAAGCCATCGGAACGGCACCCGCAGGGCGCGGGCCGCTGTGTTCAGCGGAATCAGTCGCCGGTTGTGTTGGTTGCTCTCCATGCCTGAATATCATCAGGCACGGTTCAGCAGATAGGGCGAAGCTATGCGGCAATCAAGGCGCAAGTTTTGACGCGAGCCGCCGGCCTGCAAGGGTCAGCCTCGCGCCCTGCCGTTCGTGTTCGGGCCGCTCGGCAAGCCCCAACGTCACAAGGCGCTTGATCGCGTCGCCAGCCGTCCGCCTCGATATGCCTGATGGTTCGACCTCGCGGGAACGATCGGCCACCGCTTCGAGCGTAGCCAAGTCTGCCGCATCGAAGCGAGCCAGGGCTTGCAGTGCCAGCCGTTGCGACCGTGTGAGCGCCTGCTGCTGGCTCGCGGCTTCGTCGCCATCGGCCGTCGCCGGCTTGGCACCTGCACCGGACACAGGGGCGGGCCACGCTTCGGCCGCGATCTCGCCCAACTCGTCAGCGAACCGCCGGGCCTCGCCCTGCACCAGCTTCCACGGCTCAAAGCCGGCAGCCCGCCAGTCGCCAAGCATGGCTTGCCCCACGGCCGCGACAAGCGCCGCCTGGTGCTCTTCAATCTCGCCGGCGACGCCTTGCCGGTCCTGCCGCCGGGCAGCCTTCAACAGCGGGCCAAGGTACTCACGCTCGAAGTCGTCGAGCAGGCCGGGCAATGCCTCGGCATGAGCCGGCGGCGCTTCGCCTGGTGCAGGCCCACGCCGGCCGGCCTCGGTCTGCATCCGCCATGCCCTCGCTAATCGTGGCCGGCCGTGCTCGGCGATCTGGCGAGCGTGCAGGCCGATCGCTTCGCCGGCCGCGTCGTGGGGGTTGGTGGTGATGCCGTCGATGAACTGCTCAAGCCAGGCAATCGCCTGCTCTGCCAGCTTCCGGCAATCCGCCGCGCGTTGCTCTGTTGACATGTTCCAGCCCCTTAAAAACCGGGCCAACGCCGGCGACGCGCTCCGGGCTGGTGGATTGCGTCGCCGACGTCGTACGCTGCTGGCCGGCAGCTACCCGCGTTCGTTCAGTCTACCAATTGACACTCCGCTATTCTGCTCATCATGCCCAAGCCCAAACAGCCAACCCCGCGGCTGCTGTCTTCCAAAGAAGTCGCGAAGATCGTCGGCTATTCGGTCCCTACGGTCATCCGATGGGCCGAAATGGGGATGTACGACTTCCCCCAGCCGGCCATCGAAGGAAAACGGGGCCGGGGTAAGCGCTGGCACTCCGATGATCTTGATGACTGGCTGAAGAGTATTCGCACAAAGTGACCTCCCTACTCGCGTGACCTTTCGGCTCGCTGCTGCTGAATGTACGCCTCCACATCGGCCGCAGGCACGCGCCAGTCACGCCGCAGCTTGATCGCGTTGGGGAACGCGCCGGCGTCGGCCATGTGCCGCGCGGTGTTGCGGTGACAACCGAGCCGCTTGGCGACCTCGGTCGTGGTCAACCATTCATCCGGGGGCGTGTTGTTGACGAGCGTAGGCACCATGGCAGCATGCTATCGTGGCTGGCCACGGCTCGCGTCAGCCGGCCCCACGGCCTGCACGAAGACGCTCGCCCAGGTCGCGAAGAACGCCGAGCCGTCGCCGTCCATCACCATCGCCCCATCTGGCAATTCCTCGGCGGTCAAGCTGCGAATCAAGCATCCATCCCGTTCTACATGCACCACGATGCCGCCCCAGGCGACACCGCCCTCGTCATCGGTCCAAGCATGCACGAACATACCCGGCCGCACCTTCACGCCGTGCACTGTGGCCGGCGTCTGCTTCGTTTTCTGATTCTTCGCCATGGTCTGATTCTCCGTTGTTGGTGGCGATCGGTGGCCTGCCGCTCACGCAGCGGGGCGGGCCAGGTATTGCAGGACGTTGGCGAGTGATCCCCGCACGCCGATGATGTGCAGAAGCATCCGGGCTTTGCCCTCGACTGGACGCGTCGGCGTGTGATCGCTGGCCCTCACCGTCAGCTTGCCGGCGTCGGCGTGTTGCAGCTTGACATAGTGCGAACGCTTGCAGCGGGATCGGTACACGCGGCGAATCGTCCAGCCGTGGGCCTCAGCCTCGCGGGTGATGGCCTGCACCGCCTCGCGAAGCGATGCGCGTACGTCGCCGCCGGTGCTCCGTGTGGTGGCGGTATGATGTGTGGTCAGTGTCGTCATCGAAGTTACTCCCTTCGGTGATGGCTCGCCCTGCCAGCGGTCGCACGCCGGCGGGGCATTTGGATCGGCTGCCCACGCGGACAGCACTACTTGCGATTCTTCATAAAAACAGCTTCAAAACCTCCTGAAAAACACGCGTTACTTAACGGTCGGTATCCAGCCGACCCGATTTTTCGCGATTTTTGGCCCCCTATCCCCTGCACCGCCCCCGCCCCTTGGCCTGCTGCCACGCTCAGCCCTGCCGCTGCTGGCGGTGGTCAATGCTCGCCGTTGCAGCCGGAAGCCGCAGCGGGGCTTGTGTTGGATCGTGGGCGGTGCATTCATGCGGATAGCTCCCCGGCGTCGGCCGGTGGTGATCGGTCTACTCGCTGCTTGTCAGTGTCAGGATTGCGGCCCGCTTCGCCGGCGACAGGCAGGCCAGCGCCTCGACGTGGGCGACGATGGCGGCGCGTTCATGCTCAGGCAGGCAGGCCACCGCCTCGGCGATCGCGGCCGAATCCCGACAAGATGGCCGACATTCTGGCGGGGCATCATCACAACGGGGGGCGTCGCCGGCGGTTACGTCACTACGCGAACGGTTTCGAAAACCGGTGTAGTGCTTTGCACTACCGGGGGTTCGAATCCCCCCCTCTCCGCTTAAATGGCTCGTATGCACGCAAAAGCGTCTACGAGCCATTTTTATTGCGCCCCACCGCCCCCCGCGGGACCCCACTGTCCCCAATTGGTCCCCAAAGCGGCTGAGTGGCTGTTTGCCGGCTCGGCAGCCCCCACACATCTCGATCTTCCCAGGAAATCTTCACCGCAATTTGGTGGGTCACGGGCGGTGTCTGCGCGCTCCGGACGAAAACAACGTCATGAAGCAAACACCCCCCCAATCGTCGTCGTTCCCACCCTCCGGCCCGCTCACCATGGAAGAGGTGCAGATCGCTCTTGCTCCGCTGGCCGATCAGTACCCACCGATCCTGTCACTGCCCCAGGCAGCCGCCCTGTCACACTACACGCCAGGCTCGCTTAAAAAGATTGTCAGCCAGGGCCGGTTCCTCGACAGCGCGATCCGTGGTCGACCCCTGCGGTTCTGGCGCGACCGGTTCGTGCTGGAGATTGCTCACAACGCCACCTCACCCCGCCGGTCGGCCAAACCCTTCAAGGAGGAGCCGAAGGCCACACCCCCCGACATCACGGAGACGCCCAAGCGATGAAGCTGGCCAATCGGCATGCTTGTGAAGGGACGGTGCCGCGCATCACCATCGGTCAGCGCGTCTACCGCCGGGCCGATGGCAGCCGGTATGTCAGCAACACGTGGACCGCCCAGTGGTCCTACGAAGGCAAGCATCATTATGAAGCGCTCCAGACACGCCGGAAGGATGCGGCGCTGCGGAAGGCCTTTTCGATCTGTGAGCGGATTCGAACTGGTGAGGTGAAACCGAAGAAGTACACGCTCTCGATGGCAGAGATGCAGGAGAAATACATCGACCTCAAGCGGGGCGAAGGCCGGGCGCCGAAGACGGTTCAGAAGTACGAAGCCGGGCTGCTGTCGCTGGTGACGTGGTCGACCACGGTCGGCCGGCGATCGGCCACCGGATTCACCGCCAGCGATTTCTGGCGCTACAACCGGTGGCTGGCGGAAAACGGGTCCAGCGAAAAGACGCGCTACGACCGGCTCATCCTGATCAAGCAAGCGTTCAAGTGGGCGCACAAGCAAAAGCTGCTGGCTGAGAACCCGCTGGTTGGCGTCAGCCTCAGCGAACCTGCCCCGACCGAGCAGCCCTGCTTCACGCCTGACCAAGTGTCCATCTTGCTGCGGGAGGCGGACCCGCATGAGGCCGGCATCTACGCCACCATGGCCTACCTGGGCCTGCGCATCGGCGAGGTGCGTGAACTCCGCTGGTCCGACATCCTCTTCGATGCCGGTGAGCATGGCGTGGTGGTGATCCGGCGCGGTGGCTCGGCCGGCACCACGAAAAACCGCAGGGTGCGTCGCGTCCCGCTCAACCCGGCCCTTAAACCTTACCTGGCCACCGTTGATCGCAAGTTCGAACGAGTCTTTACGGCGCGCCCTTCCCCCAAGCATCCGGCCGGCGGCGGCCCGATCAGCGAACGACGGCTGTTGCTGTCCCTCAAGCGGCTGTGCAAACGGTGCGGGTTCGACCATCCGGACCAGTACAAATTGCACACGTTCCGGCACGTGTTTGCCTCGATGTGCGCTCGATCCAACGTCGCCTACAAGTACGCGCTGACGTGGCTGGGCCATTCGGATTCCAAGATTCTGGACATCTACTACACGATGTTCGACGACGTTGCCGGCGAAGCGATGCAGGCCATCGTCTATCCCATCCAACCGCCTTCGAAACCACCATCGGAAGGTCAATGAGCCGATTGGACGCAGCGTTACCATTTCGGCCCCTCGCGCCTGTTGAACCTGAAAGGCACCCTGTCGTTGCAGGAGAGCGGGCTGCATTGGCCCTACTGCTGGATCGTCGCCACGCTGGCTGAGGGAGGCTGATCGCACCCAGACCGATGGGGGCCGCCAACACGCCGTTCGTACTGATCACAAGATTCCGCGATCAGAAGAGCTTGCCTGGCTGACGGCATGCTGTGGGGTTGATGCAGGTTGGCGCTGAGGGCGGGCGTTCGCAGGATGACGCAACTCGCATGAGTCGCCCTGCAATCCCTCGCTGGTGACACAGATGATCGTTGGGCCTTGCGGGTCAGTCTCCACCTCAATCTCCGCTCGGCCATTGGAGAGTTGAAGACGACGACTGCCCCTTACCGTCCCCAGATTGTCAAGCAGTCGGCCGTGCCCAGCCAACGTAAACTGCACCACGTGGTGCGCATCCAGGCATCGCACGCCCGACGCGTCATAGGCGCGAACGCTGACAAACACCCGGCCATCCTCGCGCGGGCCTGTGCTCAGCCGCAAGTGCGTCGGCGACTGCCATCGCTGCGTCTGGTACTCGAAATCGAGTTGATCGACCAGTCGCTCACCGTCGGCGTACGCCACTGCCTCCAGGCGGTTGACGCCCGCCTCGAACGCCATCTTCCATTGCAGGCCCGCCGCGGGGAAGGCTTGCGGATCGCGCTGACGAAGCCCCTGCGATTCGCCGTTGAGAAACAGTTCGACCGAATCGCAATTGGAATAGACCCGCACCGTTTTCAATTCGCCCGGCTCGCCCCAGCGCACCGGCGCGTGGTGGCTGTGGATATGAACCATCGGCGATGTCGCCCAATGGGACTGGAACACGTAGTACGCTTCCTTGGGCGTCAGGTCGCGCTCCACCACACCCTTCGTGTTGATATAAGGCAAAGGGTTGTCCGGCCGAACGGGTGTGGCGAAATCCTTAAACGTCCACTGCACCGCCCCCGTCAGCGAAGGCATTGATTCCTGAACGCCCAAGTGCCAATCCACAAGCTCGCAAATGTAGCTTTCAGACCAGTCGCCCAGCAGCGAAACGCGCGGCGGGCCGCCGGTGAGCTTGTAATCACCATCACGTTCATCCGCCCCCTGACCGGTGGGAATGACATCAAGGCCGCTGTAAAGCTCTTCCGCATGCCTGCCCGCGATGCTGTCGCCGCCCCATTCCAGATGCAGAAAACGCGGCGTCTGCTGCACCGCTTCGTTCAAGTACTGCTTGTACTCCGGGTAAGTGCCGCGATACCACCCCGCCCAGATCGATGGCGAGTACACATCAACCACATCCTTGCAGAACTCGCAGCGGCGGATGCCTGTCACCCTCGAAGGGTCCAACTGATGGGCGAGTTCATGCAACTCAATCATGAACGCGCGAATCTGTTGCTCGTCGAATGATTCAAAGTCCGCCGGCCAGTCGTTTTCATTGCCCAGGCCCCAGATGATGACGCTGGGGTGGTTCTTGTGCTGCTCGATCATCGCGGTGAGCATGTCGCGACACTGCTGGCGATACGCTTGTCCGCCGACTCCGCCACGGCACCAGGGGATTTCTTCGTACACCAGCAAACCCAACTCGTCGCACAGGTCAAGCACGATGCGGGACTGCTGGTAATGGCCCAGCCGAACGAAGTTGGCGCCCATGTCCTTGATCAACTGCATCTCGCGACGGGTCATCGCTTCGGTCATGGCAGCGCCGACGCCCGCGTGATCTTCGTGACGGTGCGTGCCGCGCAGCAGAAGCCGCTCGCCGTTCAGGTAGAACGGGCCGTTCGGCTCGAAGCTGAACTGCCGCACGCCGAACCGCTCGGTGCATTCGGTCCGTCCGTGGGGCGACGCAAGTTGCACGGTGCATTCGTACAGCGCCGGCCGATCAGGCGACCACACGCTCGGCTCATCCAACATGAACGAAGCGATCGCCTGTTCACCCGCGAACGCCTCAGCCTGCACCTCGGCTTGGCGGACCACCTGCCCCGACGGGTCACGGAGAATCACGTCAAAGCTCACCGCATCGCTGAACTGGTTCGGGTTGTAAAGACGAACGCTGACCTGAACCGTCGCGCTTTGGCTGTCGGTCAACTCGCTGGCCACATGGACATGCTGCAATGAGATGGCCGGCACGTGGACGAGGTTCACATCGCGATACAGCCCGCCGTAGAGACAAAAGTCCGCCGTGTCAGACGGGATCGTTTCCAAGTCGCGGCTGTTGTCGCATTGAATGGCAATCGGCACGCCCGTTCCGCCCAACGCCGCCCGGCAATATTCCAGGTGGTCCGTCAGATCGATGGTGAACTCGTCGTACCCGCCGAGGTGTGACCCCGCGAGGCGTGTATAGACATACACGTCAGTCCGCTGACCCGCCCCTTCAAAGTGCAGCAACGTCCGCCCGCCCGGATAAGGATTCGCCCCGGTCAGTTCAGTGGCGTACCAGCCCGGCCCCTGGTAGTAGGTGGTGTCGGGATCGACGCCGTCCGATGCGTTAAAGCAATGCGGCAACGTGACAGCATGCCAGGGTACATTGAAGTGGTTGCCGTACACCCGCTCACGCCAGACTTCCCAAGGGCCTCCGAGCGTGCCCCGGTAGTGCGTCCATCCATCGGTGAGTCGCTGTGTATGCATATATATCAATACTATCCTTTATGCAGTGGGCCAGTGTGCTTCGCAACCCGCCGGTCATTAACCGGCGAGAAATGTATATAGTAACATCCACGGCCTCGTGGCCGCTGATTGCCGCCCCACCCATGCCAGCACACCAGCCACGGAAGATCGCATGCCGAACATTTACGCTACAACCCAAAGGTATTCACGAGCCGCTGGCCCATGTCGGCCCGGAGCAGTACCAGGCCGAGCACGCTATGGCCTCTCGCCTGTCAACCACGGATGACGATTTACCCAGATGCCAGAAAACATGGGGTGTTCTGCGCGTACATGTTCAATATGACCATCGAGAAAGACGACATTCTGACCACCATTGTGCCCGAAATAGCCGCGGGTTGGCAGGTGATTCCAGTTGAAGTTATAGGTGGAAGACCCGGTTTCATAATAATGAAGTCTGCTGGATTCCATCATGTGGGCGGTTTGGCTGAAACTCGCCGTAACTTCCTGTTGACGTCGTAACCGTCCATCTTTCGTCCGCAGAAGTCGCGACCCCACGATTCCTGATCTACCCGCAGCGACCTTTGTCTGAGCTCCAGAGACAAAGCCGGAGGTTTCCGCCCAGTTCTCCGGGCAACGCCAGACTTGTGATTCCAGCATCTCCCATTCACCGCCATGAGTTTGGACCGCACTTTCGGAGCCTATATGGCCGAGAACCGTGTCCAGCAAGGGATGCCAGATTTCTTCACGCCAGCCATCTCGCCGGCCCATCGGATACACCCAATCGCCAGAGTCATTCACATAAACGTTGTAGGCGAGAACCAACTGCCGCATATTCGAGGCGCAGGCTGTCGTCCGCGCGGCCTGACGCGCACTTCTCAAGGCAGGCAATAGCAACGCGACTAAAATCGCGATAATGCTGATTACAACCAGAAGCTCGATCAGCGTAAATCCTTTACGGGGCATCATCGCCATACTCCTATCAAAAGGTTTATTCGCCCCGGGAGCAAGAGGTGTCAGACGCATCGGGAATTGTGACCCTTCATTGCACATATGTAGTCAATCCAGAAAGGGGTGATGCCAGGCGTCACCGCGCCGTCTTGGGTGGCTGGCTGGTGGTGTCATAGTCAACGATTTCGCCCTGCAGATGCATGCCCATCGACATGACGATATTGGGACGATCAATCTTCTCCATCAGCATTTGAACGGCATACTCGCCGATGGCCTGCTTGTCGTATGTCACCGAACTTAGACGCAAGTCGTTTTGCGAACGATATCCCAAGTCGTCAAAACCAACGACAGAGAGGTCGCGAGGAATTTCTAATCCTTGCTCATGCCAGGTATCAATGCACTTGACCGCCATCCCATCATTGACCACGAACACGGCAGTCGCCCCGCTTTTTATGATGTTGTCACATACTTCATGACATGTTGATGCAGGGCCGTCAGGATCAAGCCGTTCCTTCGCCACGAGTTCTGCATCAAGTTCGCGAACACGATTTAGAAAACCCTCACGCCGACCACGGATCCATGCATACGTGCCGGCATGATCGACAATGGCCATACGGCGATGCCCCTGCCCGTAAAAGTGATCCGCAACTTTTGCCGAAGCGCTTTCGTTATCGATCGTGACAAAACTGATGTCTCGATCCGCCGTCGGCCGATTCAGCAGGATCACAGGGACTTGCATTGCCCTCAGCCACTCAAGATCGCTTTCTTCGGGATCTGCGCCGGTAATGATCACGCCGTCGAACTGACCGTGCTCCACCATATCTTGGAAAAGATCGTCCTCTTGGATCGGTCGTCCATCAAGGAAAAGGCTCAGATGCACCTGACGCATCATCAATGCATCACGTATGCCCACGATAAATTGCCGCTTCAACGCATGGATATCACCGAGCGAATCCAGGTTAGTGCCGAAGAGCATGAAAGCGATGTTTCGCGATTGGGTCTGTTGCACGGCACGAGGACGCCCTCGCTTTCGTGCCTGGTAGCCAAGCTTGCGAATCGCCTTTTCGATCTGCTTACGCTTACTTTCGCTGATTCCGTCCCGACCGTTGAGGTACATGGATACCGTTCCGGTAGAGACATTCGCTTTCCGAGCTACATCACGAATCGTGGCCATGCGTCACTCCGATCATTACGAACCTTGTACGGGCGGCATCCAACGTTTGCCGTTTATTGCACTGACGGATCGCCCGCGTCCCAGTCTTTCCCAAACTCTTCGGGAAGGAGCATCCCCTTTGGCTCGACCGCGAAGACCTGAGGCAATGTCCCTCCCAATCGCACAAATATATCCTGTGCTCGGCGTTTCGAACCAGGTCCGACCTTAAGCGTCCACAGTCCAGGGCGAAGCGAATCCGCCATTTTCATTTGAAATGAGTGGCCGTCGCCATCGATGTTGTCAACCTCTGCTTGAACGCTTCCTTGCGGGTCAAGCAACTCCGCCCGTGCCAAGGACCGCTCACCTCGTCCGCTCACATAAACTTCAAATGAGTCGATGTCCTCCGGCACCCAGAAGTACAACACCTGCTCATCACCGCTCAGACGCGCACGGACGCCTTCTTCCATCAACATTACCGCCCGGTTTGTGGTGCGGAAGCCGATTCGATTCCGGCCCGCTTCGCAATGCACTCGATATGTTCCGCGTGATGGGGCGGTGAATGTCACGACCTGACGCCTGCCGACGTTTATCGAACCGTCCTCTACCAACGCACCATTGGGCCCTTGGACCACGAACGTAAGGGCTTCGTCGTAGTCGCTCAGCTGCCTGTTTTCAAGCTCCAACGTGACACGCTCACCACCGTCGGCATACACCATGAATGTAGCGCGCCGCCGCACCACCAGTTGCTCCGGATCTTTGATGCCTGCCGAGTCTGCAGACAGTGGGATCATATTCGTTTGCTGCATCTCGGGAATGGGTGGCCCGAGGTAACGCTGCAGACGACGGTACTGCTTGAAGTTCATGTACTGGAGGTAGCCCAGCGCGAAATTGTCGAAATTATTTTCAAACAGTTGTTGCGTTCGTTGGAATGCGTCCACCGCGATCGCAGGTGAAGCGCCCTCTCGGATGGCAGTCATCTTCGCCATCAGTTCCACCTGTGCCTCGATCAGTTCGAAGCCTGTGCGTATGAAAGCGACGCGATCGCGAAGGATTTCGTGCCCATCCTGCACCTGCGCCTCTGCAACTCGCAGCAATGCGTCCGCTTCTTCAAGCAGTTCCGCGGTGTAAAATTCCGGCACGATCTTTTCAATATGCGCCTCGCGCGACAAGCCGGCACCCGCCTCAAACACTTCGTACTGCACCCGTTCAAACAGGTCGAAATAAGCTTGGATGGACGACGCCGCTGAACCGAAACCTCGTTCGTAATAATCGTCCAGAAGAGCCTGCACATCCGCACGCGGATCCCAGGCGAGCTGCGCCAGCACGTAGTATTGCGGCCCTTGCGTTGACCAGTGATGGTAAACACTGTCAACGTCCAGGCCCATCATGTTATGGTCGGCCAGGAAAGCAAAATCTTCACCCGCCCGAGCCGTGTAAAGCAACGGCAATCCCCAGTACCCCAATCCAGCCGCGGCATGCCCAAGATTGGGACGCCAGACCATTTTTTCAGCCATCTCCGCCCATTGCCGCCAGTTCTCCTTGTCTTGCTCCCGCTGCGCCGTCGGTGACGCCGGCAGATTCCCCACAAAGCCGATGGCGACATTCGGCTCCAAAGCCGTCTCGACCGGCGGCGTACGATAGGCAGCGTACGCCCAGGCGCCAACGTACATGTCACGATCTCCGTAGCGATCACGCAGACCACGCGCCAACTTGTTCCAGAACCGAACATAGCGGTCCGTCAACGCGACATGCTCCTCCTCGTGCCCGTCCCATCGCAACTCCACCGTCGGCCCGGAGTCCGGGTCCCAGGCGCGACAATCTTCGCATACACAGTATCCATTCGACGTACCGTCATTCGGCGAGCCGCTGAACACCGTCAGATGCGGACGATTCGCCAGATCTCGCTCCACCTCAACCAACCACTGATCCCAGACACGCGGATTCGACACGCACAGCTTGATATGCTGCCCCGGCGTGCTCCAGCCTGTCGCAATATTGCGCCCCCGGCCACCATCCGGCTGCAGCGCGAAAAAGTCCGGGTTGTCCGCCTGGTAGCGGCTCCACCAATCCTGAAACGCGTGTTGCGCACGCATGTTGAACGAGCCATGCGCCAGACGTTGGACTCGCTGCCATCGCGATACCTCCTCGTCCTTGCGCTTCGCAATAGCTTCCAGATCCGGAATCGGCCGATCCACCTCTGTCCGCCCCAAGACCGAAACGTGGCCCGCACGGTTGGTTGTCAAGCGAAGTAGCCGTTGACGCAGTTGCGGATGGTATTCATATACGAACGACTCAAACGCAACACGCTCGCGCGATGGCACGTCTTCCCCCAGTTCACCCGGCCAAAGCCAACGAACGCCAAGATGCTTCTGCAGGAAGGTGTACACACCATTGGCAGTGCCGCTTTCCACCTGCGCACGGCCGACGACCGCATCACGCCCAACAATAGCCACATGCCCCGGCTGAGCCATGACCACGAAAGCCTCCGGCCTCTCAAATGCGAACGGCTCGGCCCCGAACACATCTTCAACCTCCGGCCGGTGACCAACCCAGATCGTCGCCCCAGCCGAACCGTTAGGAATTTCGTCGGTGACGACAATCTCATCCGCCCCGACGATCCTACTGAGGTAATGGGCCAACTCTTCCGCCGCCTCAGCCGTGTGCGGCGGCGCGTCTTGGGGAATCACGATGACGGGCAATGCCTTGCCCGGCTCAACCAGCACCACCTCGCCAGCCTCTTCTCCAAGCGAAGCCGACGCGACCATGAGGCTCATGCAGACCCCCAACACCAGCCATCGGCACACGCGAAATTCACCGAACATGCAGGCATCCATTGCGACCTCACTCTTGGCAAAACAGTGTATCAAACATAAATTGAATAATATCTTTTCGCCATGATACACGCCATATTTCCGCTTTGTCAACGAAAAAAATTTTGATTTTTGAACATTAACTGGTTTTTCTATTGACAACGGGCAGGCGTCGTGTAATCTGCATCGCATGTGTTCAAGGATTCGGCAGGCCTCGCCTTGCAGTGCGACGCTCGGGCCGATGCGGAATCAACTCTGCGATCAATTCAACAAGGAGAGAAGTGACATGAGCTTCAGTCGAACGATTGCCAAAACGGGCGTGGTTGCGATGGCGCTGACATTCGCCGGCGTCAATACGGCCCAGGCCGACGTCATCGGCCACTGGCGCTTTGAGAACAGCTCAGACCTCGGCCAGGCCACCGTCGGGCCGAATCTGAGCCAGTCGGGAACCGTCAGCTATTATGAACTCCCGGAAACCGGGCCCGGCTCGGCATTCCCCACCACCATCCCGCAGACCGGCACCTCGAACGAAGCGGCGGCACGCATCTTGTCGCCGACGGCTGATACGGGCTATCTGTCCAGCTCCACCGGTGTAGACAGTGCAGACTTGCGCAGCCTCAATGTTTTCACCTTCGAGGCCTTTGCCAATATCGAGAGCATTACCGTCAGTACGAATAACTACTACCTCGCCGGCCAATGGGGCGGTGGAAGCGACCGGCGGTGGGCGGTTGGTGCTGAAGCAGGTACGGGCAATGTCCTTATCGTCACCAGCAGCGCCGGCACCAACACATCCGTCACCAACACTGGTCTGACCATGACTGCCGGCCAGGATTATTACATCGGCGTGGCACTGGATGGCGAAAACGGCGAAGCCACCGTCTATCTCAAAAATCTCACCACCGATGGCGAGCTCCAGACTGTTACGATCGCCAGCGGCTTGGAAATTCTCAATACGATCGGCGGGGACCCTTTTGTCATCGGCCGACTGACAACCTCTTCCAACTCCCGCTGGCACGGCCTGGTCGATGAAGTTCGCGTCACGAGCGGCCTTCTCGATGAAAGCCAACTGATGATCGTGCCCGAGCCGGCAAGTATGGCGCTGCTTGGCCTCGGTGGCTCGCTGATGCTGCTTCGTCGGTGCGGACAAACGGCACGCGTATAAACGGCCAGGCAATGACCCTCCGTCAATCTCTTGCTATCTACCTGCTGCCATGGGGTTTTGTTGATCGGAAGCCGATATAGGATCACTTTGCATGACCAGCGTGAAGGTAGGGATTGCGTGTGGGCGCGGCAAACTAAATTGACAGACAGCGTAACAACCCTGGTGGGAGCCAGGGTTGTTGCATTCCCGGATTGTGCGTTCACGCACTCAGACAATCAAACCGGGGTGTTGATCGCAAGTCTCGATACTGAGACGCTCAACCATCTGGATCTGCATACGGCTCGTGACCAGGCATTTGTGTCGCGAAATGAGTGAGAGCTATGACATGAAGCGAATAGACAGTATTATTGGCGATCAAATCCTGCATCGCTTGCACGCTGGGAAACTGTTCATCCTTTTAGCTGTGATTATCATTTTGAGTACAACGACCTTAATGTACGCCGAATCGTCTGATGCGCAGGTAGCCACAGGAAGTGTGCTCGTCGCAGGCCAGGGAGATCCGATCGAAAACGTCATCGTTTCCGATGGCTACTCTTTTACTCAAACGGACCAAGACGGCCGATTCGAACTCAAGCTGCACGCCGCCGCACGATGGGTCACCCTTATCAATCCTTCTGGCTATAAGCCGATCTCCGCGATGCATCAGCTGCGTCCAGAAGATTCGTCGGCCGATCTCACGGCAGATTTCGAGCTTGCCCCCCTCGAACACTCCCCTGACGAATCTTTCACCTTCGTCTACCTGAGTGATGTGCACCTCGGCAGCGAATATCGATCAAGTCGCGTCCGAAACGAATTTATTGAAGCGATTAATCGGATTCCGGACCAGCCCAGATTTATCATGGAAACCGGCGACCTGTCGCTGGACACCGTTGATCGGATGGAGATCGCGAGGCAAAACAGCCTTCGTTATAAAATGCCCCACTTGCCAAGCATTGGCAACCATGACCGGCCCGACGCGGGGCCGCACCGGGCGTACACATACGAACGGCTCTTTTCGCCGGTCTATTACGCTTTCACTTACCACAATTATCTGTTCATCGCCCTTCCATGGGGAGATGATGTCGTTGAAGCTTACGAATGGTCAAAGACACTGCTTGAGAAGATAGGCAGCGACCATCATGTGGTTGCGTACATGCATCACTGGGATGGTGTGCGAGCGAAGCATAACGAGTTTGCTTCGCTATTCAAAGAACACAACGTCGTGGGCGTGTTCATGGGGCACTACCATATGAACCGGATGACCGAGCATGATGGGATTGCTTCTTATATGACGACTTCGGGAACGCCATATATTCGCGATTTTACGCGACCTGCATTCAATATTGTCACGGCTCATCCCACCGGCGACATTGAGATCGAACAGCGACCGGTGGGTCACGCCCGCGATCTGTCGCTGATTTCGCCTGCCACAGATGGCAAACTTTTTCGCGAGCTCGCGCAGAGCATCCTGGTAAATGCTTACGATACTTCAACGCCGGTGAGAACTGTCCGTGCCAGCGTGTTTGATGCCGGTGTTGCGGGGAACAAATTGCACACCGTTTCTTTGACGCAGGAGAATGCTTATCTTTGGCGAGCGGAGATTCACCCTGATGCGGCATGGCCGGAGACAGTTTTTCTGACGATCGACGTCGAAGACGAAGCGGGTCATGCTTGGCCTTCGGTCAACACACTTCGGTCCGTCGCCGACGCCAGCGCACGACCGACGCCTCAGCTTGACCGCATGGCTGACTTCTTGCCAAAACATGGGGAGGCCCCCCCGATTGAGGTCGCTTGGGCTTACAGCGTCGGCGGCAGTTTCGGCGTGAGCGCTCCGGTCGTGTATGACGATGTGGTTTACGTAGGGGTCGAGCAATTCACCGAAGTGGATCGTGTGAATCCCGTTCTTGTCGCTGTAGATGCTGTGACAGGTAGCGAACGCTGGCAGTATGCGATGAAAGGTGGTTCTATTCGAACCACCCCTTCCGTCAGCAACGGCCTCGTGGTGGCGCAGGCGGACGATGGCCGCGTCGTCGTGCTGGACCGGGAGCGAGGTCAACTGCAATGGATTGACCAGGGCATGGTTTCGACCGGCCCATCTTCACAGGTGTTTCATCGCAGTTCACCTGCCCTCCTCGGCGATGGAGACATCATTGCAGGCGGTGGGCCGATCTACAGCCGGTTGAATCTTGATAGTGGCGAACCAGTCTGGCGTCACGTCGACCGTAGCGGGTGGCGTGGATGGGGGCCGCCCTCACCTGTTGTCGCTGGCGACCGGGTACTTGCCAGTATTGACAATATCCTGCAAGCCATTGATGCCGCGTCGGGCGATATTCAATGGGAAACGAGCTTTGAAGGAGCGCTGGGGGGCACGCCGGTTGTTGTGGATGAAACCGTCTACCTGCTTGCGCGTCATGCTGGCCGCTGGGAGCCACATCAGGCAGTTGCGATCAACCTGGAGGACGGGGACATTTTGTGGCACACGGATTTGCAGCATCGTGGCAAGAGTTTCAGTCCGCCTGTGGTGGCTGATGGCATCATGTATGCGATCGATTACGACAGCGTCGTAGCCATTGATGCCGCCACCGGGCAGATTCGTTGGCGTGAAAGTTTTGCGCGCGGGCTGTCTGAAAGCGATTACCTCATGTCCAGAGATCTGACCAGTGGTGCTCACCTTGAGAACAGTCTCTACGGCCTTGTCACAGGAACACCAGCAGCCGTTAATGGGCAATTGTTCTTTGTCACCCGTACCGGCAGATTGATTGCCTTTGACCTTAAAAACAAGCAATACGCGTGGTCGTATGACTTGGGCACATCTGTAGATGCGGGGCCGGCGGTTGCAGGGAACATGATATATGTCGCTGGACGTAATGGAGTGCTTTATGCGATGGTAAAGCGAGGCGAGTGAAGTTAATGTTTTCCGTAAGGCAGCCCTCAAGCCTGAAGTTTGAGATTTCGCTTGAACCGGATCGATTGGTCGTCGTAGGGGCCGGCCTTTCGGCGGCCACCCGTGACCTGCCCCCGAATAACCAGTCCAGGAAATATGCGAGGATTTCGCAATATGGTCCTGCCCCCGTCCTTGGTCCACCTCAGATGCGAGCTTTGACGCTCCTTGGTCATGGTACCTCGGCATGGGCCGGAGGCGTAGGCGCAGCCGAAGCCTCCGGCCCATGCCGCGCGGCGAACACCGCCGGGGCCATGTTGCCCAGGCTGCTGTGCGGCCGCTGCTGGTTGTAATCCTCCCGCCACGCTTCGATCTTCTCCCGTGCATCGGCCAAGCTCAAGAACCAGTGGCTGTTCAGGCATTCCTGGCGGAAGCGTGCGTTGAACGACTCGATCGTGGCGTTGTCCGTCGGCTTGCCCGGCCGACTGAAGTCCAGATTCACCTTGCTGCAGTAAGCCCACAGATCCAGATCACGCGAGATAAATTCGGGCCCGTTGTCGACCTGAATCGCCTCGGGCGTGCCGTGCTCCGCTGCAACCCGCTCGAGCAACTCGTGCCAGTGGAGCAACTGGCGGTGGGCGACCGCATCCGCATCGCCGCCGATGAACAGGTGCCCGCCGATGCAGTGGTGATTAGCGGTGAGTCCAGCGTTGACCAGTCGCCGATCACAGGTGAGTCGGTGCCGGTGGACAAGGCGGAA